>JANXXZ010000104.1 GCA_025350385.1 Bacteroidales bacterium | reverse complement strand
GACATTCTTCGATGAAAAGAAAGCCAGGCAAAAGTTCTCTCAACTATCCATCTTTTGGGCAACACTTTGAATGTATGAGCTTCATTTCTTTTTATAATTTCCAGCGTCCAGCCAAATTGAATGCGAACCCATTCCGCCAAATCGCCAATATAACCTCCATCGGCAAAGATTTTCTGAATACCGCTCAAATACTTATCCTTCAATGCACGCATTACATCCTTTGCTCCAATGCTATCGTGAATATTAGCAGCATGGATTACGATAATCATTACCAAGCCAAGTGTATCAACAACAAGGTGACGCTTTCTTCCTTTAATCTTTTTACCTCCATCATAACCTATATCTCCTTCACAAAGGTTACAAGCCTTTACACTTTGACTATCCACAATACCAACCGATGGTGTAGGTTTTTTGCCGATGCGTATTCTTATCTTTTCCACAAGAATATCGTGCGTTTCTTCAATCAATCCGTCTCTTTTCCACTTGCGAAACTAGCAGTAAACAGACTCCCATGGTGCGTACTCTTTAGGAAGCATGCGCCATTGAATCCCACTTTTAGCAATGTAGAGCAACGCATTCATGATCTCATGAAGAAGATATTTTCTCTTCCTTTGGTTATGGTCAACAATCTTTTCTATAACTTGCCACTGGCTTTCGGTCAAATCACTTGGATAAATTTTCATAATCGTTTGTTTTTTAGTTCATTACAAACTGACGAAAACTATCCATTGGTTGACGAAGGCCTTTTTTCTTTTTATTCACATTCGGTTGTTAATCAAGCAGCTGATATCGCTTACTTTATTTTTTAAACAGTCTCTAAATTCAGAGAAAATTATTCTCAACTATTTACTGAACAAACCCATTGTTACCATGGAATTTTCTTCCGGTTCCGCCAGATTTTTCCCGATTCGGGTTTATCAGTAGTTGCCAGCCAGACCGCTGTATCGGCCCCCTGCTCAGCGGTCAGGGGTGCGCCACTTCCCCCTAAATCAGTCTTAACCCAGCCGGGACACATGGCATTTACACTGATCCCTTTTTCTGACAGTGCATAAGCCAGGTGCCGTGTTATGGCATTCAGCATGCTTTTGGAAACACAATACACCGGCGACCAGCCACCGATTGGATTTGACATACTGCCGCCATCACTGCTCATAATAATTACCCGTCCGCCACGGGGAATGATAGAAGCAAAAGCCTGGGTCACCTTCAAGGGCGCAAGGGCATTGGTTGATAGGGTGTCACTTATTACAGCATCGTCGGTTTGAAGAATTGACCGATCCTGTTTGTGCATAATACCACTATTGTTGATCAGCACATCAAGCTTTCCAAATCGCTGTTTTACTTCATCTACCGCTTCAAATATTTGTTGTCTGCTGGTAATATCCAGATGGATGAAATGAACCTTCAGCCCTTCGGACGCAAGTTTCTCAACGGCTCCCATACCTTTGGCAGAATCGCGGGCAGTTAAAATTACATTCTCACCCAGGCGGGCTAATTGCCGTACTATTTCGAAACCGATACCACGATTGGCTCCTGTTACCAGTATTACTTTCATATCAAAAATGTTTTTCTGCCTTATTAACAACGATTATTTTCCAATGTTTGGAAGCCTAATGCAAACAGATAGAGCAATCCCATCCCATTTCGTTCCAAACTTAGATTTATGAATACAACTGTAAAGTCAATAATTATTTACTACATCCGATCTTGTGTGCGTATCAGTTATTCAGGCTGAATGATCAGTTTTGCCACCTCGTCGCGCATTTCTTTAAATACAGGTTCTAAAGGGCTGTTACCGTCAGTGCCGTAATTTACTATCATTGACATAATGGCGTTGTGGTGAGGGAAATAAAAAAGGTCGGCACTGTAGCTCAGGTCGCGGCCCCGGTGTCCCCAGGCAAAATCATTCTCCGGGTTGCCAATATCAATAAAGTCTTTAAAACAGGCTACTCCCAGGTGTTTCCGCGATTCGATGGTAGGATGAAAAACCAGCATCTGGTTGAGCGAAGCCTGGGTAATGAGCGACTTTTTTACATAGAGTGCATCGGCAAATTTGTACATATCCCAGATAGTGGAATAGACCCCGCCATAACCATTCCCACTCCCGGTATTCCAGTTGGTGAGGTTCATGAGCGTTCCGTTATTGTATAGGTCATAATATCCCTGGGCAATACGGTCAACCGGCAGATCATCATGCCAGAAATAGTATGTGTCTTCAAGTCCCAAAGGATCTATCACCTCTTCATGCAGTACCTGGCTGTGCGGTTTGTGGGTAGCCGTCTCAACTATCATGGTTAATAAAGTGAAGTTGGTGTTTGAATATCCTGCGGTATCAGAAGGGGCGAAAGCAAACAGGGCTTTTTTATTGTAGACATATTTCAATAAATCATCCTGTGTCCAGTGTTTTGATGGATCCTTTAATACCTGCAGGTAAAATCCCTGGTCGTTAATTACATCATAAATGCCCGAGGTATGGTTCATCAGGTTCCGGATGGTAAGAGGCTCATTCCCGTTTTCGATTTTATCAAGAACTTTTTTGTCAATGTAAATACTTGTCGGATCGTCGAGCGAAAGTACTCCCTTCTCCTGCAATCGCATAATAGCAACTCCAAGGAAAAGCTTGGTTATGCTGGCAATCTTTGAAACATGGCAGGGCTGGAGTTTGATGCCTTCCTTGATATCAGCCATTCCCGAAGCCCCGATGTAGAAACCGCTTTCGTCCTTGACCAGCAGCGTGATCCCCGGAAGACCCTGCTTCACATAGTTGTCGAGGATTGCCTGGAACCGGGCACTTTTGGAATTAGCCCTGTAAACGGAGGTATCCTCAAGGGAACAGGTTATTGTTGAAGGTCTTTTTACCTCGTCCTTCCGGCATGATATAGCGGTGAATAAGAGGATAGATAGGGCTGCTGCAGATAATTTGAGATAGCGCATGGGGTTTGGTTTTGTGGATAACTCTTTATTATTTTTGGAACAAGGGACGTGGGACGTGGGACGTGGGACGGGGGACGTGGGGCGAACGGCGAGGGGCGATTCTTCCTTCTTCAGACTTTCGGCTTCTGTCTTCTGTCTTTTTACTTTTATTACTTAACTTATTCAAGCGTAAACTGCATCCCCGCTGACACAATCCCGTTAGGTAACAAAGTCACATAACTCTTCACAAAAGGCATCTGGAGCCGCACATCATAATTGATGAATACCCTGCGTACTTTCTCCTTTCCTCCCAGGTTGTATCCCAGTCCGATTCCTGCACCGGTAATAAACTGAGGTTTCCCCAAGCCCCGCCGGTATTCATAAGTGCCATTATCCTTTTTTACTGCCCTGTCGGTAAGCAGGAAGGCATGCATATAACCTAAATGCAGGGAACCTTCAAGCGATAGATGCCCCAGGTATCGCTGGTACCCGGCCTGTATAAACAGCAGCAGTGCCTGGTACACATATCGTTGACGGAAAAAACCGATGCTGGCATTCTGAAACCACTTGCTGTAAGCTTTTTCTTTCCAACCGAATTCATACGAAGCCGTTAAACCTGGATGCAATGGCTGGTTAAAGACGGCTGTAAAGGATGCCGGAGGAAGCATAGTGGCATTGTTGAATACACTTATGGCCAGGGGTTTTGATCTCCATCCCTGCGCTATCAGCAGTGCCGGAACTAAAATCAGAAGCAAAGTCAGGGTTCTTTTTATCATGGTGCAAGGAATTGAATAGATAAAGATAAGGAGAAAAATAAAAAATGATACCTTGTCCGATAAAGTGAATAGCTGATTTCGTAAATTAAGGGTTGATAATCAATCACCTTGATTTGGCTAATTATTATAATACTGGTTACAACCCACCAAAATGACAGTTTGGTGCTGACAGCCAAAAGGGTTGAACAATATTATTTTGGTTCAGCCCCTTCGGGGCTGCAATAAGAGAGACTTTCTCGACCGTGGGTGAAACCCACGGGTATTCATATTAAGCCCTTTCAGGGCTCTATAAGATGCGGCTTTCTATGAAATTGTCTCAAAATATTAATGATATTAGTTCATTACCTTAGTGATCCTTTGAGCGTACTACGTGATCCTTTGTGGTTCAATAAATCAACTTAACCACGAAGAAGCACAAAGGATTGCACAAAGGCGCAGCAAAGGACTATTATGGCAGCCTCTTTTCAACTGAAGCCCTTTCATGGCTTAACCAGGTTATTGCTCAACCCCTGATTCCCATTAGTCATGATGATGATCAGGTTTGTTTCATGTGTATATATTTTTGTTAAGCGTTTAAAATGAGTATTTTAACTAACAGGTTA
>JANXXZ010000072.1 GCA_025350385.1 Bacteroidales bacterium | reverse complement strand
CAGCTGGATCTATCGCTGATCGATTACACTACTCCCTATATTATGGGAAATGTGAATACTGAAGGAACCGAAACTCATCATGATAAAAGATCTGCAGAAATTTCGCCGGTTCCAGCCCGTGACATCCTGAATGTCACTGTGTATGATCACCATTTCGGCTGGGAAATCCGGGATATTACAGGCAAACAGGTAATGAATGGACTTTCGGACACTGAAACGACCCACCTGGATATTGCCCGTTTACAACCCGGAATGTATATTATTAATCTTTATTCCGGTGAATCAGGAATGCCAATTTTCAAAAAGTTTATCAAGGAATAATAACTAAATAAAAGTCGTATGGTAAGACATTTACGATTATGCATAATTTTCATCGTTTTCTTTGCCAAAGCAGGTTTCGGCCAGGATTTACCCAAGGGAAGCCTGGTGATTGTGGGCGGAGGACTTGAATCCAGTAATAAAAGCATTTTCAGCCAGCTGATTGAATTATCCGGTGGCCTCGAAAATGCGGTATTTTCAGTAATTCCTTCAGCCAGCGGGGTTGCAACCCAGGCTTATGTCAGTTTCAGCAAGATACTGATTTCGTATGGCGTAAAACCCGCCAACATACATCTGATTCCTGTCGCGATGGTGGATGATGACAGCACTGCCAGTGTTGATGAATCAACCTGGAGCGGGAACGGGAATGACCCAAAGCTGGCCGAAATTGTCAGGGAAAGTACCTGTGTCTGGTTCAGCGGGGGCGACCAGCTCCGTACTATAAAAACACTGCTGAAACCCGATGGCAGCCGGACTCCCGTCCTGGAAGCCGTGTGGGAAGTATTCAACCGGGGCGGTGTAGTTGGAGGCACCAGCGCCGGGGCTGCTATCATGAGCGAACCAATGATCGGCGCGGGAAACAGCATGGGAGCGCTCAAACACGGGGTGAAAACGAACTTTAACGGGGAAGATTTTCCTGAAGGAGAGGGTGTATTATTAACCCATGGACTGGGATTTTTCCCGTTGGGCATGGTTGACCAGCATTTTAACACCCGCGCCAGGTTAGCCCGGCTGATTGTCGCAATGATGCATGACACGAAAAAAGCGCTGCCTGGATTCGGGATCGACGAAAATACTGCCCTCATCTATATCGGCAGCCAAAAAATCCTCAAAGTAGCCGGCACAGCAGGCGTTACAATCGTGAATACAAGTGACGCCGGTATCTCTTACATCCAGGCGCTGCCGAAGATTGAAAATGTGATGCTCAGCTACCTGGAAGACGGCGATATTTTTGAAATAACTTCCGGGAAAATCATTCCTGCCGAAGGAAAGAAAAATACCAAAGGCAAAGAATATTATACTATTTCAAATCCGGCACAGGCCGGAATGTTCTCGGGGAGTGCTTCAAATTTCCTTAACCTGATCACCGTCAGCCTGATGGATAATAAGGCGGCTGATAAAGTCACAAATCTTAATTTTACTGACAGCGGGAACGGCTTCCAGGTAACCATGAGTAAAACTCATGAAAGCCTGGGATACTTTACTGATAAGCCTGGTGGAGTCGACAGGTACACCGTCACCAATGTAAGGATGGATATTACCCCCGTTAAAATCGCTGTAACCGAATTAAAGTAACAATCTTATATCTAAACTTGCAATCATATGAGAAAAACTGGTTTATTAATACTGATGCTGACCTTGTTCACCGGTTCGCTTTGGGCTCAAACATTTTCGGTTAGCGGAATCGTTACCTCATCAGCGGATAAAAAACCTATGCCCGGAGCAACAGTTCAGGTGAAAGGTACACAAAATGGCGCTATTACTGACATCAACGGAAGTTTCAGGGTGGAAGCAGCCCCTGATGCAATCCTGGTTTTCACGTTCATAGGGATGATTCCACAGGAAATTCCTGTCGGAGGCCGCAAACTTATCAATGTTGAAATGGCTGGTAATAAGGTCGACCTTGGTGAGGTTATAGTCGTTGGATACAGCACTACAAGCAAAAAACTGATCTCCGGATCAGTGGAAACCGTCGGGGAGAAAGAACTGAGAAACATCCCCATGCGGACCATCGACGGGGTGCTGCAGGGAAGAGCCGCCGGTGTATCGGTTATCCAGAATTCAGGTACGCCCGGTGGTCAGAATTCAATTAAAATGAGAGGCGGCAGTTCCATCCTTGCCAGTAATCAGCCTCTCATTGTTATTGATGGTGTACCCACCATTACCGGCAGTTTTGGACAGATCGGCTACAGCGGCCAGGAGATTGATGCCATGTCGGACCTGAACCCGGATGATATTGAAACATTTACTATTCTCAAGGATGCCTCTGCGACAGCGATTTATGGCGCCCGGGCTTCGAATGGGGTTATCCTGATTACCACTAAGAAGGGGAACCTGCAACAAACCAGTGTAAATCTCAGCACTTCCTACGGTTGGCAGACCATGCCTAAAGAACGAATTCCCAAGCTTATGAATGCAGCCCAGTGGAATGAATTTAAAGGCACAGATGTTCAGGGAACGGATACAGACTGGATGAAGGAAATTACGCAGGTTGCTCCCACATCAAA
Organism: Bacteroidales bacterium; assembly: GCA_025350385.1. GTDB lineage: Bacteria > Bacteroidota > Bacteroidia > Bacteroidales > UBA4417 > UBA4417. Next base: position 4,938 of record JANXXZ010000072.1, on the reverse strand, counting down.
TACCGAGCTATCGGTGAGCAGCGGCAATGACAAAACCAGGCTGTTCATCTCGGGGAATTATTACAGCCAGGATGGAACTGTGAGGTCCACTTCTTTCGATCGCTACAGCGGGCGAATCAACGTGGACCATAAATTATTGCGGAATCTTACCCTGGGTGGTGGTGTTTCGATGACCTATTCAAAAAACCGCCGGGTTGAAGGCGACCAGACACTTTACGGCCCCTTGCCCAATGCACTTTCCTTACCAGCCATTTACCCGGTTTACAATGCTGATGGGACCTATGACGAGAACGGTCCTTATGCCAACCCGATCGCCATCATCAATGAAACGGTGAATGTGGCCTATACGAACCGGAACAACGGTAACATTTACCTTGAATATAAATTCCTCGATGGTTTCACCTTTACCTCGAAGTGGAGTGCCGATATCTATAGCCTGCGTGAACATGAGTACGATCCCATAACCACGGCCCAGGGGAAAAAATATGACGGGCTTGGAATTGATGGAACCACCTATGTGAGTAACCTGGTTGGAAGCAATGTGCTTCAATATGTTAAATCAATAAATAAAACGCACAATTTTGAAGCATTGGCGGGCATCAGTTTCGAAAAATATGCCAGGCGTACCACTTACATCGAAGCCGTGGGCTTCCCTAATGAGTATTTTCAGTACATCACATCCGCAGCCACCATTCGGACTGCTTCTGCCTATGCACTTGACAGGGGAATGAACTCCTATTTCGGACAGTTTAAATACAATTACAAGTACAAGTACCTCTTTACACTCACAGCGCGTGCTGACGGGTCCTCCAAATTTGGCTCAAACAACCGGTTCGGGTATTTCCCTGCCGCTTCCGTCGCCTGGCGGGTCAGTGAAGAGCCATTCATGAAGAGTTTCCCCGTTATCAGCGATCTTAAACTCCGGGCAAGCATGGGTCTGACAGGTAATGACGGGATCCCCGATTTCGCTTCACTCGCGTTATACAATGGCGGGTTCAATTATACCAAACAATCGGGAATTGCACCTACTAATCTGCCAAATCCGGATCTGAAATGGGAAACAACTCTCCAGACAGGGTTTGGTATTGACCTGGGATTGTTAAATGACAGGATAAGCCTGGTAGCTGATGTATACTACAACCGCACACACGATCTGCTCCTTGCACGTCCTTTGCCATCCTCTTCAGGGTTTACCACAATAACTTCCAACATCGGTGAATTGGAAAACAAGGGCGTTGAATTTGTTCTGAATACTGTAAACCTGAAGGGGAATTTTTCCTGGACTACCTCATTTAATTTTTCAGCTAACCGGAACAAGGTACTGAAAATGTATGGCGGTCAGCCAATTACCGATAATGGTCGTGGGAACAATTGGGTTATGGAAGGGGAACCGATTGGCGTTTTTGTCGGGTATAAATGCCTTGGAGTAGACCCGACAACCGGAAATCTTGTTTACGCTGATCTGAATCATGACGGAATAATAACGACTGATGACAGGGAAATTATAGGGAACCCTAATCCTCATTTTACGCTGGGCTTAACCAATACCTTCAGCTATAAGGGTTTTGACTTCTCGTTTTTCCTTCATTCCATTTATGGAAACGATATATTCAACGGAACCAGGATATATATTGAAGGGCCTACTGAACTCGACAACCAGACTACGAATGTACTGCGGCGCTGGCAGAAACCAGGTGATATAACGGATATTCCACGAATCGGAGATGATAAAAAATCTTCGAGGTTCATTGAAAATGGTTCCTTCCTACGCATCAAGAACGTTACTTTTGGTTATAACCTGCCTAAATCACTCTGTAAACAACTCTGGCTGAAATCAGCAAGGATTTATGTTTCAGGGCAAAACCTCTACACCTTCACCACTTATTCCGGCATGGACCCTGAAGTGAATTATGCCAGTACCGATAATGTAATTATGGGAACTGACTTCTTTACCTATCCGCAATCGCGGACAATTCTGGTCGGTTTGAATGTCGGTTTCTAACTCCTAAATCTGAAAACTATGAAAAAAATAATATTTCTCCTTTTCGCATTGTCATTTACGATCCTGGCCTGCAACAAAGTAATGGATGTAAATCCAGTTGACAGCGTTCCTGCTGATGAAGCTATTAAAAACAAAGTTGGGGTTGAACGGGCTCTGATCGGATCATATAGCGCACTCCAGGCTGTCGGGCTTTATAACCGTAATATGATAGTTGTCGGCGACCTGGCTGCGGATAACCTTATTTGGACAGGTACGACACTTGAATACGGTCAGATTGAAAAAAAACCTATACCAGCTGAAAACTCAATTATTGATGGCATGTGGTCATCGGCTTACGACGGTATTAACCGTGTAAATAATATCCTTAACAAACTCCCTTCAATAAGTGACCTTACCCCATCAGAATATGACAATTATGAAGGAGAAGCTTTGTTTATCAGGGCTTTGCTTCATTATGACCTGTCAGTTTACTTTGGCGGAGTTCCCATAAAAATCCAACCAACGCTTGACCTCAGCAATATAGATATTGCACGAAACAGCCTTGCCGAGGTTTATGAGCAGATCATAGCAGACCTTACTATCGCGAGGACAAAACTTGCATCTAACAAGGTAGCAGGACGGGCAAATTCATTCAGTGCTTCGGCCTTGCTTGCCAAAGTTTACCTGGCAGAGTTTCAGCTTACAGGTGAAACTGCCTCCGCAACCCTGGCAATTTCGGAAGCCGGAAGGGTAATTTCTGAAGGAGGTTATTCACTGGTCACTAATTACGGAACATTATTCGATCTAGCTTCCCCTTCTGCTGAATCAATTTTTGAAATAGTGTATGACGCACAGAACTACAATCGTTTGGCGCAGTATTTCTATTCACGAAGGCTATCTGGAAGATATGAAATTGCTCCTACAACAAACCTCATTCAAAGCTTCGAATCCGGCGATCTTCGCCTTAGTTCAACGGTTGCCTATGATGATAAAAATCAGCCTTATGGCATTAAATACAATGATATTTCCGGCGGAACTGACCGTGTGTATGTGTCCAGATTAGCAGAGATGTACCTGATCAGAGCCGAGGCGCTTGCTTATTCAGATGGTGATATTTCAGCTATCCAGGCTGATATTAATGCTGTGCGAAACAGGGCCGGACTTGCGAACACCACAGCCAGCGATTTAGCCGGCTTAAAGCAGGCTCTGGAAAACGAATGCCGTCATGAATTTGCCTTCGAAGGTCACCGCTGGAACGACCTAGTCAGGACAAAGAGAGCTGTAACACTGCTTGGAATTGATGAGAACTATACCCTCTTCCCAATCCCTCTCAGTGAAATGCAAACCAATAAATTAATGAAACAAAATCCTGGTTATTAGCAAACTGGTTAAACTCAACCCTATGAAAAAATATCTGAACTATTTCCTGTTCCTGCTTCCATTCCTTTTAGTAGTATACGGATGCACGAAATATGAACTGGGCAATCCGGCAGCCAGCACAGTTGCCGATTTCACCTATGCAGCAACCAATAGCAATAAGGCGCCTTGCGTAGTCACTTTCGCCAACAAATCACTGAATGCCGCCGGGTATTTATGGGATTTTGGTAACGGGCAAACCTCTGCCGAAGCTAACCCGGTGATAAACTTTGAAACGCCCGGTTTTTACACTGTAAAACTAACCTGCACGGCTGTTAACAATGTTCATTATAACCAGCTCATAAAAACCATGGTCCTTAACATCAAGGATCCAAATGCAGGACTTACCCAGGTGTTATACTTTACTACAAGAGGACCTGCCAATGGAGGCGTTCATTTAGTTTTATTGAATGACACGACACGCCAGGTAACAGATTTTGCATCGGTTCCCTTATCAAGACCTTACGGGATTGCTGTCGACACAGCTACCCGGAAAGTATTTGTCTCCGACTATTCGCTCGGAGTCATTTATAGTTTTAATGCTGATGGAACCAACCCTGTAAAAATATTAGATGCAGCTGTTGCAGGCCAGGAAATTGTTGAATCGCCTGAGGCATTAATGGTTGTCGGGGATAAACTTTACTGGGGCCGGTCAGGAGGTATCTACCGTTGTAACCTTGACGGAAGCAACCCGGAGATTTTTTTTGATGCAGGAACTTCTGCGCCTGAGTACCCGATTGATATGCAGTATGACGCGGTTACAAACAAGATTTACCTTGTGAACGAATACGCTCTGCCTGATCATACCGGTGGGTATTTCTCACTTAATTTTGATGGAACGGGTTTAGCACAACCGCTTACTGACATTGACGGAACCGCCATTGAAGTGAATACAGAAACAGGTAAAGTATATATTGCCGGCTATGGAGACGCGGGTCCTTCAATACCCGAAAATGGTATTTATATGTGCAATACCGATGGTACGCAATTATCAAAAATCGGTGATTTTGGCACCAAAGCTACATGGGGTATTACTATTGACCAAAAAAGAGGTAAACTGTTCTGGGGTTTTAAAATTTCAAACTCAGCACCTGATGGAAAAATTGTGCGCTCAAACCTGGATGGTTCAGGAGCTGAAGACTGGCTGACAGGAGTCAGCCCACATGCCATGCAGGTGGCATGGATAAAACTTTAAATGTGATGGAGGTTGTTTCCCAAAGCAACCTCCTTTTTCTTTTATTAAATGAATAATAGGACTTTAATCAGGAATTATTGGTTCAACTGATGTAAATAATGCCTCCATTTAGTAAGGCAAACGAGATCAAATGAGTTGAAAATTTCTTACATTCGCATCTTCGGAGTACAAACTAAAAAATTAATCGTATGAAAAAACATTTACTTTTTCAAACAGCTATAATGCTGCTTTTTATAGCTAATGGCTATTCCCAGGCAACCTTTAGTACAGGCGCAATGGATGTTACTGTCAACCAGTATGGCAGAATACGGCTTAATACTGCAGACGGTGTACGACAACTGGAACG
>JANXXZ010000049.1 GCA_025350385.1 Bacteroidales bacterium | reverse complement strand
GCAAGCATTACCATCATTGCGATGAACAAAGTCATATTACAAATAGAGTATTTTGTTTTCATGATGATATTTTTTATTGATTAGTAAATAAAATGTTGTGCTGGTATATCTTCATCGCACAATTTTCAATGTTGGTTTAATTTGTTTCTTAATAAGATGCCTTCTTTAAAAAAAGAAAGAGAACGGGTTATTTCACTTCCGTTCTCTTTTAATAAATTTTACATTGGTTCGGATGTTATACGCTGACCATGCCAGCTTGCGAATCCCCCGGTATGAGGATTAGTGTATATACTCCAGCAAAAATCCAGGTTTGAGCCGGCAGGAAGTACTTTTTTTGAAGAAAAGTTCAAACCGGCAATATAGTTTATTGAAAACGTACCCAAGGCAGTTAATGGAAGGTAACGTTCCAGCTTGCCAACTCCCGGGTTGTTTTGCCAGGCACCAGAACCAGCAAATTGTTCGGTGGTTGTGATACCTCCAACGGAAGTGGCTGTTGCGGTATAAAGCTCAATGGTTGTGGTGGTTGCTGCCTCGCCATTCAATGTAAAAAGCATTATAAGCATAACCATGACTGCTTTAAAAAGTAGAAATTTTTTCACAACCGTTTTTTCTAATTGATTTAACGTTGGATTAATGGTTCATTTTTCAATGCTGTGGCCCGAGCGCATACCTGTAGTTAGGTTTGATGAAGGCTGTAATATGTCGTGTTGTCATATGGATCAGGTTCATTTTTCTTATAACCATAAATAAGTATGGCACTTCTGATCGATAGAAAAATGAAGTATCTCTTCCCAAACGCGTGATGAATGAAAAATTACCAACTCATAACAGTAGTAATCTGACGTTAAACATTGTGTTCAACATGTATTAATACCAGGAAAAAGTGCAGGAGTAAGTCAGAGAGATGAATCAAGCCTGAATAGCTGATCGAGCATCATTGGAAGAATTGTAACGAGCTGAGTTAAGGAGAGGATAAAAGAGCAGACAATAATAATCTAAAAAGTGAGAGAGCAGATTCTGGGAAGTATAGGGTAGTAGCTTTGATTTTTGAATTCAGGTAAAAAAGTCAAAAGCATTGAATGAAGCGGGTTGTTTAAAATGTTGTACTCTCTATGGGTTTTTTAAGCATTCTGTTTGATCTATAAGAACTGTCTATTTCTGTTATTTTTATCAACAAATCAACCGATTGTCTCTTTATTTCTTTTCTCATTCTCCCTGCTTTCCACCAATTCTTTCACCACCTGTGCTAATTTATCAAAATCATCAGCTTTGGAAAAAAAATGATCCACGCCTGCATTGATAGCCGAATCCCGGTAATAAACTGACGGATAAAACGTAAGCATGATAAACTTGGCGAACTTATCTTCTTTCCGGATCTCATTTAAAACTTCAAGGCCGCTTAACCCGGGCATTTTTATGTCAACAATTGTAAGATCGGGTTTCATTTTTCTGAATGCTTCAAGGGTTTCGGTTCCATTCTTAAACGATCCTACAATTTCTATATCATCATATATACTTAACATCTCCTGAAGTCTTTCAAGAATCAGATCTGAATCGTCAGCTAATAATACCTTCATGATAAAACAGTTATATTATCGGGGTATTATCACCAGTAAATATGATATCCTGACAATCACAGCAAATATATATTCTAATTAAAGGATATCCTGTAAGTTAATGGATAAAAGAGTGTAAGGAATATAACTAATAATTTGTAGGATAAATCTGACATAGAATGGCAACAGTCGCCAGGAGCTTTGATTAACAGATTATATAAGCTTGTTTTCCATACAGTACCTGGTGAGTTCTGCATTTTTACTGAATTTCATTTTTTCCATTATCCTGCTTCTGTAAGTGCTGATGGTCTTATTGGAGATAAAGAGTTCATTCCCGATTTCCAGAAGCGACTTTCCGTTTGCAAGCTTGATCATAATCTCGAATTCACGGCCGGAAAGAATGTCATGTTTCTGGTGGTAATTATCGCTGGTAAGCCGGAAGGCAAGGTTTTCGGCGAGTGCATGTGAGATGTATTTCCCACCCTCCGAAACTCTTTTTACTGCCACCAACAGCTCTTCCGAAGCAGTATCCTTGGTGAGATATCCCGACGCTCCAAGCTTAAGTGCCCGTATCGCATATTGCTCCTGAGGATGCATACTGAGCACCAGTACATTTGTAGCCGGCCATTTTGATTTAATTGATTGCAGAACCTCCAGCCCACTTCTGTCGGGTAATGAAATATCGAGTAAAACAATATCGAAAACTTCTTTTTTTAAATGAAAATAAGCTTCATTCCCATTTCCGGCCTCAGCTATAAATGTTTCTTCCTCGAGCTGCAGTATTATTTGCCGGATACCTTCGCGGACTATCGTATGATCATCGCAAATAAGAATTTTCATGGTTAACTCCTTTGTTCGTGAAATAAGATATTTTGCAATTAATCAGTTTGTCAATGCGTTGATATACAGATAAAATATTTAACCACAAATTTCACAAATGTAAATCACAAAGAACACAATACCTCAACTATTAGCTATTTAGTTTTATTTCACACGTTGAGCACTTTATGCCTTCTTAGTTTACCTTGTGGTTAAAATACTGTATATAAGATAATTATATCTTATATTAATGGGGTTATTAGTTACGATATTTTTAAGTGTTCATAAAATCGCCCGGCTTTTTACTCAGTTACTGATTACCTAAAAATGTTACATCGAGGAGGCACAGGACAGAAACTTATGGTATGCCGGAATAAAAATTTCTTCCTGTGATCTTGTTTGTAGTCATTATCAGAACGATTATTGGTTCATGTTTACTCAAACGGTAAGTTAAGCTCTATCAAAGTTCCGTTGCTATCTCTGCTATTGATGGTAAAAGTGCCGCCTGTTGCAGTAGCTCTTTCCTTCATGCTTAAGATACCATACGACATTTTTGAATTTATCTCGCTTTCAACTATTCCTATCCCGTTATCAGTAATCCTGAGTTTAATAGAATCGCCTGATTTGTTCAATTCAATATCTACACGGGTAGCCATAGAGTGCCTGGCAATATTTGTCAGAGATTCCTGCATAATCCTGAAAATATTAAGGGAGGCGGTCGGGGAGATCGTTATCACCGGATCCAGGTTAAGAAAAACCTCCAGCCCTGTTCTTTCCGTATATTCATCCGTATACCATTCAATCGCTGTCTGTATGCCAAGATCATCAATAATCTGCGGCCTTAATTGAGATGTAATATTCTGAACTGTTTTAATTGTTTCATTCAGCAGAGCCGATACTCTGTTAATCTTGGCAACTACCTCCACGTTATAAACATTTCGCCTGATTGTTGCCATATCAATTTTAATGGCAGTAAGCGCCTGTCCCAGGTCATCATGAAGCTCCCGAGAAATAGCTACTCTCTCGTTTTCCCTGACTTTTTCGATATATTGTGTCAGATGGCGCATTTGTTCAACGGCGTCTCTTAATTCATTTTCAACCCCTCTGCTATAAGGGCATCTCTAAAAACTACTTTTTTTGATGCCAGTTTCGACACAAATATATACTATGGTTTTCTAAAAACCTAATCCCCCCCCTTTTTTTTATTTTACATGTAGCTGAATACCAATGTTATACAAAATAACATCTTTCACGTCTGGA
>JANXXZ010000028.1 GCA_025350385.1 Bacteroidales bacterium | reverse complement strand
GAAGAAACGGTAAAGATGAGTATGTCCCAGCCAGCCGGTTTCGTTATTTACTCTCGGGTAACCATAATACGGGTGTGAGAATAATTCCTTCGGACACCATGATGTGTTAAAGAAATCCTCGGTACCTGTTCCATTGAAAGTGGGTATTGTATCGCCGTCAATAAATACCATCTCATCACCCTCACCATACCACATTGGAGTGGGACAGTTGACATAGTAGTTTATTCCTACAAGCTGTCCTTTCCCTTTTATGTCGGCGAACAGATAATTATCTTTCCCGGTCTTGTTAAAGCCTTGTTTCCCCAGTACACTCCATTCATTTTCGCCGTCTGCAAGAGCTTTGGTCAATTCATGATTATACCAAGCGTGAAATCGTCCGGAATTCTCAGGCAGCTTATTAATTTCCTGGTAGTTAATGTTATAATAGAAATTCGGAATCTCTTTCCCTGTCTGGTTTTCAATTTCAATCCTTGCTCCACCGGAAAAAGGCATAGCAAAATAGCAGACATAAGACTTTCCAGCTCCCGGAGCCACTGAAAGCGGTGTAGTCACAAAATTATATGCCTCATCCCATCCGTTGCCAAAGAAGGGACCAAGCGGGGATTCAACTGAAGGGAATGAATTCCCGTCCCAATACATTCTTATTATAATATTATTACGGCTCAGTTCAGCCGCTTCCGGGGCAATTGTTATCCATATCCTGGTTATGGTTCCTGCTCCTTTAACATTTAAAAGATCGAACCTGGCGCCATCTTTTATACCTCCGATAAAATCTGCATTGCCCCCGCTTCTGTCGTAACTGCTTACCTGACGGGACTTAATACCGGTCTTTATCTTTGAAATCTGCATCATTTCATTTCCTGCTTCCTGCGAAAAAACATACCCTGCAGAAAGAATGAAAACCAATAATGAAATAAACTTTTTCATGGCTAATGTTTTTTAATACTATTATCTGACTAATTGTTTTTCAATGCCCGATACCATAACCTTTTCTGGTTCGATTTTACCATAATAAACTTTCAATGAGGGTTTACCATCCTTAAGAATTACACTTCCAAAACCCGTTTCTGTCGATAGGAAACCCGTAAAATCGCCGATCCGGGAATCTATGAACAGGGTCTTATCAACAGCATCATACCTGACGCCTGTAAGACCTTCGAGCATAGCATAACTCGACATTGCACGGGCATACCAGCTACCGCATTCATATTCATTGAATGGGTTACGTACTTTACCATCATACCGTTCCCTGCATTTGCGTACAATTTCAAGACCTTTTTCCACCTCTCCTTTAAACATAAGATGGCTTGCAACCTGGTATTCAATGCCTGTCCACACTTCGTTGCTGTAGATAAAAGGAAGCGATAACTTACCTCCTTTAGGCCAGGTACAGAGCAGCAACCCACCGTCCTTACCCATTGCAAAAGTAGGCCTCTGCGGATTCACATGATCTATAAGATCCTTTTTAAGATTATACTTATAAACAGCTTTCAGGTGACTTGTTACTTTCTCATTGTCTACAATCTCTTTCAGACCGCAAACCCTTGCCATCCACATTCCAAGTATACCATCAGACAGGCAGCCCTTGCCATACTGATATTTTGGACCTTCCTGCTTAAGAAGCTCAAGAGCTTCATCTGAATAATTTGTTCTTAAGCTTCCTTTGGCGGCATCAACCGGGTTTGGCGATCTCAGACCTTCCCAGGTAACTTTCTGGATAAAGTATTCTCCATCAAACAATTCAGATTCCATGAATGATTTTCCCTGACTGAGTAATGTTTCATAGCCGGCAAAGGGTTCATTTACAGCTTTGCTCATTTCAATTATTGAGGTAAGCGCTCCAAGGTAGAAACTGGTGCACATTCCATCTGGTCCCCAGAATTCTATGTCGTAGGTATTATGATGTGGTTCTTCGAGATAGCCTTTGTGTTTAGGATCCCACGTTTCAATGCAATAGTCAAGACTCTTCTTAACATTCGGATAGAGTGATTTCATCCACTCAGTATTGCCGCTGATTCTCCAGTCGCGGTAAACTTTCATAATGCCTCCAAGCTGTCCGTCGGCCGCTGCATAGAAATTATGTGGAGGTTCAGATATAGGCAGGTTTGACCTGAAGTTCTGATGGCCCTGTTCATTTTGACTGACATTAAATTCAGTCTCACGCAAAGACCTTTCGAGGGCAGGAAAAAGATGCGATATTGCCTGGGCATAATTCCACACATGGGTACAGCTGCCATGACAGCTGCCCTCATTATCGCCACAACCCTCCCAGCACCAGAGTCTTCCGTCGGATTGTCTTAGGACAGTTGGTGATTTAAGAATGGTCAGATTGGCCGCTATCGCCTCCAGAACTTCCGGGGGCAATGTTGACGAGAAAAAAGCATCACGGAAAAGTTCACTTTTTTGCTTCAGCTCTTTATAGTTTTCAGACCAGTATTTTGCTACCTCGTCAAGATTCTGAAATCTGCCTGCATACCAGGGTTTATAAAATGATTTTGCCGGTACTGCAACCTGTTCATTGCCTATAGCAAGTTTTGTTTCAGGCTGATACCAGCAAAAGTTAACTGTTATAGTTTTTTCTTCACCCGGTTTTAATCTTAAGGGGACATAGACCGAGGCTCCTGCAGCAGGAGTTTCAACAGGTGGATTATGAGGCATATTGCCATTTTCAATATTTTTCCAGAGCATCATATGCGGATCGAACCATTCACCTCTGAACCAGCAGTAATCGACAACCGCATTATTGTCGTCAACGAATACAGAGAAACCAGTCTTACCTAGGTCACAAATATCTTTGGAGTTGGTTGTCATGGTGAATCCATTCTTTGCTTTTATTATCCGTCCAACCCATTCAACGATTATATTTCTGGAATTCCATGAAAAAACAGCCTCAATATCTTTCCGGGAGTTGTTTCTGAATTTATACTCCATTGCACCCGCAGGCAAGCTTGAATTATCATTATCAGTCGGAATGAAGGGGCTCCATCCTGTAACTTCGACAGACAACGGAATATCCTTATCTGAAAGCTCCAGAGTCGCAAATGGAAACCGCGGAAGAAACTTTCCGTTTTCAAAACGGGGAAGACCATATGACTTTCCAGGGGACCCAAGACCGGAACCCTGAGTTCCAAAGATCTTCCATTCAGGGACTTGTGCCTCAAGAACTTTTGAGCCATTTTCTATTCCTTTTATACTGATAGCTGCAAAAGAAATAGGTTCATTGAAAAGATCGGGTTTATTATTTATTGAAAGATGTGAAATTGAACCAGTTCCATCCATACAGAACATCCCCGCCCCTATTCCTCCGATAGGAAATGAGATCCTGTCCAGGTTCTTTCCAGTATAGCTGCTATTGAACTTATGCACTTCCGTTGCAGAACTTTTTTCCCCGGCAGAAGAGGATATCAAAAACGGGCAGATCAAAAAAGCAATTAAGAGAGACTGTAGTTTATTAATATTCATTTTTTCAAAGGTTAAAGTTGAAACGCTTTATTATAAATTTCAGATCTTAAGTTGATTTCCGGAATCTGATTTAATAGTTCTGACGCCGGTATTTCCACCCCTGGACATACTTATATCAACAGGCTGGTTTATTTTATATGATCCACAGGTAAAATCAGGGATCATTACCGAATTCGAAAAATTGGCGACTGACCATTCGCTCAGCGGGGCAATAACGCTCCAGAGAGCAGCATCATACACATCTTCATCGAGTGGCAGACCGTTCCGCAGACAATCAATAAGTCTCCAGTCCATCATAAAATCCATTCCGCCATGGCCTCCTATCTTTTTTGCCATCTCACCAACACGTTTAACGATCTCAGGACTATACTGATCCTGAAGCTTTGTCATTTCCGCCTCATCGAACCATTCGTGACCGAGTGCAATTTTCCCCGGTTCGGGGTATTTGACAGCCACCCCCTTTGTTCCGCTTATCAGGTGGATCCTGGAATAGGGACGAGGAGTGGTGATATCATGCTGAATCATTATTGTTTTGCCTTTTTCTGTACGGACATGAGTTGTATTCATATTTCCCCGATAGCCGGTTGTAGCAAATTCTTTATAGAAGGAGTCTTTTTTTGACAAATCCTCAGCCATTACAGCTAGCTGAAAATCATTTGTCGACATTGATGTAAGATACTCCATCCTGTCACCGCGATTAATATTCAATACCTGGCAGACAGGACCGAGACCGTGGGTCGGATAAAGATTTCCGTTTCTATGCTGGTTATGTTTTAAACGCCACATTTCGGTATAAGCGTTTTTACTGAAATTCAAATCGCGAAGGTCATGCAGATACCCTCCTTCCACGTGGGCAATTTCACCGAAAAAACCCTGACGAACCATATTCAGAGTGAGCAGTTCGAAAAAATCATAACAACAGTTCTCAAGCATCATACAATGCTTTTTTGTCTTTTCAGAAGTTTCAACAAGCTGCCAGGCCTCATCAACAGTAGTTGCAGCAGGAACCTCCGATACTGCATGTTTCCCG
>JANXXZ010000014.1 GCA_025350385.1 Bacteroidales bacterium | reverse complement strand
TTTTTAGAATTGAGTGTTCACGAGGAGAATAAATTCTGCACATTGGGCTTAGCGCGTGTTGCACTAAATCCCACCCACGCTTTCGCGGGGTGGAATAGTTTGAGTGTTTTCATCGAATAAAGAAATTCACTAAAATTCTTTTATCATGGAAACACAATCAAAGTTACGAAAAAAATCGTTCACAATTGTAGAACAAGCCTGTCATCAGGTAAGAGGATTCAGGAACCTTTACCAGGAGCTGGATGACAAGGTTCGTCTATCGGGACAATCCAGCAGCACACTGAATAATTATGCCAGGAAACTGGCACAGTTAAGCCTTCAATTTGGTAAACTCCCTCAGCATATTAGTGAGAAGGAGATGAATAAATACCTTGCTTCACTGGCAAGACAAAGCAAAACGCCATCGCTGAGCGACTTCAAGTTCGCGGTATATGGGCTGCGTTACTGTTACCGTCTTTTGGGAATGAACGATAAAATTGTTCAACTGCCAAAGATTAAACACAGTGATAAACTTCCGGTGGTATTGAATTATGCAGAGTGCAGAGCCTTGTTTCACGCCCCAGAACTGCTAAAACACAGAGTACTGTTATCGCTGATGTATTCAGCAGGACTCAGGGCAATGGAAGCCAGCCGATTAAAGTTATCGGACATCGACTCGGGAAGGATGATGATCCACATTCGTCAGAGTAAATACAATAAGGATCGTTATGTACCCTTATCTACCATGCTGTTGAAAGGACTGCGCAAGTATTATTACGCGTGCCGCCCGGTGGAATACCTGTTCAATGGGAATGAACCGGGTTCGCCGTTCAGTGTGAGAGGCATGCAATGGGCCCTGAGGGAAGCGGTGAAGAAGTGTAAACTTCAGAAGGGGATCACCCTTCATACCCTTCGCCACAGCTATGCCACACATTTGTTGGAATTTGGCATGGATGTGGTATCGATAAAAGAACTACTGGGTCATGAACGGATCGAAACCACGATGGTTTACCTGCATGTAGCCAAACCGAACCGTAGTAACCTGTTTAGCCCCTTTGACAGGTTATATAAAAAAGGTTGAAGCCTGCCTATGAACTGGCCCAGGTAATAGATCGGTTCGGCAAAGAGTTTGACAATCAATATTCTCCCAATGGCTATGTACGGCGCACATTGAACGCCTTACTTCGCTGCCGGACAGCAGCATTAGGTGGACATATTGATCAATGCGACAGTTGCGGGCATGTTCGCATAAGTTATAATAGTTGCCGTAATCGACATTGTCCCAAATGCCAGAATACCCAGCGTGAAGCATGGATAGAAAACCGGAAACAGGATTTGATACCTGTGCCGTACTTCCATGTGGTGTTTACGGTTCCCGGTAAACTAAACGGATTGTTTATTGGAAATCCTGAACTGATGTACGATCTTCTTTTTCGAAGTGTCTGGGAAACGATCTCACAGTTTTCCTGTACAAAACTACAAGCAGAAACAGGCATGATTGCCGTACTGCATACCTGGGGACAGAACCTCTCGTTGCATCCGCATTTGCATTGCATTGTTCCAGGCGGAGGCATCGATTACAGGAATCGCTGGAAGCAGGTCACCCGGTCATCAGAGGGGAAGGTGTTCCAGTTCAATGTTAGAAATCTCTCAGTGGTTTTCCGTGGCAAGTTCCTGGCAGCATTGCAGAAGCAAATACAGATGGAGAAGAGTTTTGTCAAAACACTATACAAAACAAACTGGGTGGTATATGCCAAAGAACCCTTTGCCGGTCCTTCTCAGGTGGTAGAATACCTGGGACGTTACACGCATAAGGTGGCAATCAGCAATCACCGGATCATGGATATTGGTGAATCGGGTGTAACGTTCCGGTGGCGCGATTACCGGGATAACAAGGAAAAGATCATGACCCTTAAAGGCACTGAATTTCTTCGCAGGTTTTGCCAGCACATATTTCCCCGTGGCTTTGTCAGGATAAGACATTATGGATTGCTTTCATCGGTAAAACGGGAACAACTCAGGGAACTGCAAAATGCTTTCGGGATTGTTGTCCCGCTTGCCAGGGAGAAGAAAAACTGGAAAGAAATCAGCCGCCAATACCTGGGATATGATCCTGACCTTTGTCCATGTTGTGGCAAAGGCCGAATGATTACCATCGAAAGAATAATACCCGGAAGGGCTCCTCCAGTGGAAAGTACCCTAATGCCTGTACCGTTAAATCAAATTTAGCACGTAACAAAATCGTTCTTAAAGGGGCATGGAAATGTATTGCAATAACTCTTCAAAAATGGCTCAATCCGACTCTTTCACCAGGTTTATAGACCTGCTCAGGATAGATTTTCTTCAAACTTCAGCTCAAAAAAATCCCTGCTGAACAATATTAGATATTTACTTTTTTCATTGAATCCCCATAACGGATCCTTCTCCATAAATCAGCTGCGGTTGGGACTTCGTGCAACACAGCTTCATGTTGGGTCTCGTTCCTAGACCACACGAAGCTTACTTATTAGCGGGCGTTAATTTTTATTCATTTTGTACTGGGGTCCAATACTTTTCTATTTGCCAAAAATATTCCAAATTTAATGTCCTCAGTTTATTGATAATATCGAAATAGCTTTTCTCATTCAACAGTGTCCATTTAATTCCATTT
>JANXXZ010000010.1 GCA_025350385.1 Bacteroidales bacterium | reverse complement strand
CTTGATCGCTTGGATGAACTCTTTGCGAGAATCCCAGTTGAAGAGATCATGAACGGCGGAATACATCGGAGCGGCCTTCGCATAGTCACCAGAGGTAACGAGGTTATAGAGCTCGGCGGACTCAGCAGGCATGGCATTTGTGTTTTTATCCCAAGTTCAATTGACTGATCTATAACACGAATTATAGAGGCATCATCTTTAAATTGAATAGACTGCGCCCGTGATTTTTCATCAGACAAATGACTGACTGCGAAAAACTGATTATCGCCTAATAGTACTTTTTCCATATCAGTTCTTTTTTGAATTTTCGATAATCATTTCAATTGTTAGGTCGGTAAGCAAAGCCTGTCCAAAAGTATTGTACTGACCTTGTTTTTTATTCTCAACGCAATCAATAAAATAGTCTATCTGTGCGCTATATTCCTCCCCGCGCAAATAGAAATCAACCGGGATAGCAAAGTCAGTTATGTATTTTATGGTCCATCCCTTATCCAGGTTTTCAGAAACCAAAGGTTCTTTTAGAAATATTTTGATTTCTGTTGCATCGCATATAATCTTACCCTTTTTCCCTTGCACAGTAAGCGATGTAGCCATTTTGCGATAGGTTTCATCGCTCCAGTTTACCAGAAGTGTTCCGGTAACACCACTTTTAAGTTTCATGAGGGAGTACACTGCATCTTCTACACCTTTGGAATATATGCTCTTTAAAAGGGTTCCGAGAATCTGTTCGGGCTGTCCGATTACCTCCTGAATCAGGTTAATTACATGTGAGGCATAATCATATAAGCAGCCTCCTCCTTCTTCCGGATTTGAACGCCAGGTACTTCCTTTTTCTTTGGTAACAACTGGTCCATAAGCTTCACCTGAAAAATGCACCAGTTCACCAATTGTATTTTGTTGCAATAATCTCTTCAACTCTCGGAAAGTTCCAATAAACTGATTATGGAAACCAACCTGGTTGACCAGATTTTTTGAGGTTGCCATTTCAACCAGTTCCTTTCCTTGCCATGAATATAAGGTGAAAGGTTTTTCACAAAATACGCTAATCCCTTTCTCCAGTGCATATTTCACCATTGGGTAATGATACTTGGTAGGAGTTGCAACAAAAACAAAGTCCAATGCTTCGTTATCAATCATCTTCTTATAGTCGGAATAAGTTTTTACCCTGGTAAATTTCTTAAATGCATCCAATACGAGCGATGATGAATCACAAACGGCAAGGAGGTTAACTTTAGGATGGGCGCCGATAATGGAAGTATGCGAAAGCCCCATTTTCCCCAGGCCAATAATTGCTCCGTTATATGTTGTCATTTTTAAGACTTATTATTAGATTCATTATTAAATTAAATGATTCCAGGCCCTCGTTCAACGCAACATTATTTTTTGTATTTTTTGCGTTTGAAGCAATAAACTTAACGGTTTCTTCAAATGTTAAGCGAGCATTTATTGTCATTAATCCTTTGTCAATTAGATACCTATCAACCTCTAGAGAATCAGCCTGGTAAATTGAAATCACATGAACTCCCAATACTGCCAGTTCCCTTGTCATTGATCCTCCTGCGCCTATAAACAGCAGGCAATCAGATAAAATAGCAGGCATACTGAGACTTTTTTGTGCAACGGTCAATGATTTGAATTTTGATTGATTATAATATTCCCGTTGATTTGCATCGCGCGGTAAAATAATAACCGGATATTTTTCTGAAAGCTTAAGTATGGTATCATCAAAAAAGTTAACCGGGCCTGAATAATATTGAGCTGACCAAGGTTCCGGCCTGAAGTATATGTTTCTCTTCTCACCTGGTAGGAGGGAAAGGAGTTCAGGTTGCTGTGATAAATAGATTGCTTCCTTAACGCTGGGATAATAAGATATTTTATTCCTTAAAAGCCACTTTTTTGTGATTGAAAGTTTGTTTAAAACTTTAGGAAGGATAACCTTTGAAGCAAAAAGAAAAGAAAGGAGATTACCTTTTGCATGTTCATTATCATTAGTGTACAGACTTGGAATATGACAGAACCATGCAACAATAGGCTGATAAAAGCTGCTTTGACTTATAGCGATATCAGGCTTATCTTTCCTGATGACTAAGTATAGCCCGAATATCCTGATCGGAAAAATGAATAGTTTCCGTAATATCCCTTTTTGCGCTTGTTTGCCAACGATATGATAATTCAGGCCGTTGAGTCTCAACAGATCAACTGTATTCCCTGAATTGCGACAAGTTAATAGTAACTCATGATTGTTTTTTTCAAATTCCTTAATGAAAGGAATAAAGAATGAAACCTGTGGTGTATTAATAAAGTCAATCCAAATTTTCATATAAACACAAATATCTTGAAACAGAGCTGGTTAAAATACCTCTCTGTTTGATTCTGCAATTATTCTGATGATACGTTCAGCAGTATGTCCATCCCATAGTTCAGGCCGCGAAGGTTCACGGTTCAGATTTAATGTATGAAAATATTCTTTTCGAATCCGTTCGATGTTATTCCCAACCAAAACACTTGCACCTCCATTCTCCCGCAATGTTACCGGCCTTTCCGTATTCCAGCGAAGAGTGAGACAGGGTGTTCCCAGAACACAACATTCTTCCTGGAGACCACCTGAATCAGTTAACATGATTTTCGCTCCCATATTTAGACGTAACATCTCGTGATATCCCAATGGTTCAAGTAAAATGAGAGAAGGATGGTTGATTACCCTGTCCCAAAGATGAAGAGTTTTTAATTGCTTTCTTGCACGGGGATGTATTGGCCAAATGAGAGTCAAATCTTTAGATGCCTCGGTCAAAAGGAATTCTATGAGTGGGGCAAATACTTCTTCTTTATCAACATTTGAAGGTCGGTGAAGAGTCAGAACAGCATATCCATTATCTTTAGGGATATTTCCGGAAGAAATACTACCCAATGCCAGGTTATTTGTGATTATTTTATCAAGACTAAGACCAGATGCTTTTTGTTTGTTGGCTTCAAGCGTATCGATCATGATATTACCCACAAAATGAATCTTTTCATCTGATGTTCCTTCTTTCCTTAGGTTTTCGGAAGATAGAAGATCCGGAGTCATTAACAAATCGGATAATCTGTCAGTTACCAGCCTGTTAATTTCTTCAGGCATGCTCATGTCTCCTGAACGCAAACCTGCTTCAATGTGGCAAACCTTAATGTTATTTCTTTTAGCAATTACTGAACATGCTAACGTTGCATTTACATCACCTACAACCACAACCCAATCCGGCATTTCTTCAGCCAACACTTTTTCAAATGCAATCATAGTATAACCTAATTGTTCGGCATGGCTTCCTGAACCAATTTCCAAATTAATATCAGGATCCGGAATCTCTAATTCTGAGAAAAAGGCTTCAGACATACGAATATCATAATGTTGCCCGGTGTGAACCAGTATGTGTTTAATTTCAATATCGTTTCTCGAGCTATAAGTCTTTATAGAACGAATGAATGGAGCTATCTTCATAAAGTTCGGACGAGCCCCAACAACTGACATTATCTTCATTACTTTACTTTTCAATTATTATTTATTGAACAAGAAAAAAGAAATATGCATATTTCTTAGAATTGCTCCACAACGGATTGGCTTTCAGTTTGCTTATTCATCAGCAAATACTCGCTCAACGCATAGAACATCCATGCCTGAGCCCAACGCATGTAGGGTATTTTAGATGAAAAATATTTATTGATCTGGTAATAGAAATATCCTCTTTTT
>JANXXZ010000533.1 GCA_025350385.1 Bacteroidales bacterium | reverse complement strand
TGCTGCTGCCAAGGCCGAACGTTTGAAAGGCGAAGAAGGTGGCAAACTTGAACAGTTCCTGAAAGCTAAATCAATTACCACTGCTCCGACAGCTACCGGTATTTATTACCTCGAATCGAAAGCTGGTTCCGGAAGTTTAATCCAAAAAGGACAGATGGTAAAAATGAATTTCGCAGTTTCTACCCTTGATGAAAAAAAGGTGTTCTCAACTGCCGATCGTGGACAACCCATCACTTTTGAATATGGAAAACCTTTTGATACCAAGGGACTTGATGAGGCAATCGGGATGATGAAAAAGGGCAGTAAAGCCCGCATTCTGGTTCCTTCAGTTGTTGGTTTTGGCGAAAAAGGCCGTAAGGATATGAATGGTAATGATATAATTCCTCCATATTCCACTGTTATATATGATGTTGAAATACTTGATCTTCAAACCAAGGCACAGGTCGAAAAGGAAAGTGCCGCCAAAGAGGCTAAGGCTAAAAGTGAAGCCAAAGCTGCTGAATCAAAAGAACCCGGACAGATACAGAAATACCTGAAAGAAAAGAATATTTTAGCCAGCCCGACTGCCAGTGGAATGTATTATATTGAAAAGGTTAAAGGCAAAGGCATCAGAGCTGCCAAAGGGAACAAAGTCAGTGTTCATTACACTGGTAGGTTACTTGATGGAACTGTTTTCGATTCCTCTCTTGAGCGCAAACCGGTTAAACCTTTGGAATTCACATTGGGTACCGGTTCGGTGATTCCAGGTTGGGATGAAGGTATTGCCCTCATGAATGAAGGTGGTAAAGCAACATTTGTGATTCCATCCAAACTTGCATACGGTGCCAACGGTAGTGGTGGTACTATCAAGCCTTTTTCCCCGCTTGTATTTGATGTTGAACTTGTTAAGGTGAGCAAGAAATAATTAAATATCTGTTGAACTAAAAACAGGGCTGCTAAATGAAAATTTAGCAGCCTGTTTTCGTATATGGAAACCTGTTGTTTAAGTATTATCTTCTGATGGATTTATTTATTCAGTCATAGTCGGGGACATTATAAGATTGTTATTTTTGTAGAAGCAACCTGAACAATAATTTATCAAAGTGATACTTGTTTTACCCTGGAGATTGAAGTGAATAAATTCTTTCTACTCATTATATCTGCAGAAAACCTGATATGAATTTATTTTACTAAAACATGAAGCATAAATTTACTTTGCTATTATTCTGTTTCCTCTACATGTCCTTTTTATCCTATTCGCAGAACAGGACATTAACCGGTACGGTAACCTCCGGCGATGACGGATTTACTCTTCCGGGGGTTACCGTGCTTATAAAAGGCACCGTATCGGGAACAATTACCGACGTGGATGGGAAGTACAGGCTTCCGGGTGTTTCCTCAACATCTGTAATTGTGTTCAGTTTCCTCGGTTATTCACCGCAGGAAATCCTGGCAGGCAACCGCGAATTTATAGATGTGGTGCTGAAATCATCGATCAAGAAACTGGATGAATTTGTTGTTACTGCGCTTGGTGTAAAGAGACAGAAGAGGGAAATAGGCTATTCTACCGAAGGAATGAATACTGAAGATATTGCGCGTTCCGGTTCCCCGAATGTAATTAATGCCATCATTGGCAGATCTGCCGGGGTAATGGTTTCACAGAACGATGGAGTTGAAGGAGGTACATCCAGGATTACAATCAGGGGAAATAATAACCTCACCGGGAATAACCAGCCTTTGATAGTGATTGATAATATTCCGATGGAAAACGCTCCGGGTTTCGAAAATATTGGCAGGGGAGTCGACTGGGGTAATGGTATTTCCGATATTAATGCACAGGACATTGATACCTACACGGTTCTTAAAGGAGGTGCAGCTTCGGCACTGTATGGCGCCAGGGGGGCTAACGGGGTTATATTAATCACTACTAAGAGGGGAAAGAAACAAGCCGGTATTGGAGTTACTTATAATTTTGAGCATAAAATTACAAATCCATACCGCTATAGGAATGTTCAGAATAAATACGGTGCAGGCGGCCCGATTTCGTTTTCCGAACCAACTTTCCCGGTTGATGGCACCGGAACTTTATTATACCCGGGTATATACGGGAATGAACAGCTGATCATCAATCAGCAGGGAGAAACATCTTCAACCTCCCAGGAATTTGGTTACTATGGGGCATCTGTTTCCTGGGGGCCGGAGATGAAGGGGCAAATGGTCAAATGGTGGGATGGCAAAATGCGCGACTATTCACCTCAGCCTGATAACCTGAAAGAACCTTACCAGGATGGTTATACTCAAACGCATAACATTGATATAACCGGGGGAACCGAAAAGGGAACATTGAGGATTTCTCTTACCCGCTTGGATAATAAACCTATAATTGATAACAGCAATTTTAACCGGACTACTGTTAACATGGGCGCCACTCTTAATATTTCAGAGAAGCTAACAGCCGATGTCAGCATGACCTATGTTCAATTTGAGCGGTTGAACAGCCCGGTTCTCGGAGAGGACTGGAACTCGTTCGCCAAAGGATATCTCTATTCCTGGCCCCGAAGCTATAAAGGCTTAGATAAACAAAATTATCAGTTAGCCGATGGCTCTCAGAATCAGTTAGAAGGGTATCCGTATTCCTATGTTGATAAATATTTATGGTGGAATTACTATAATAACAACACCCAACTCAACCGTGATAAATTTACCGGATCATTATCGCTGCAGTTCAAGATTACGCCCTGGCTTACTGCAACCGGACGAGCCGGGCGGGATTACACGGTTGAACAATATGAAAGCACAAAAAAACCCACCGATGTAATTGGCATCAAAGGAGGAGGCTATTCGAACAGCCTTTCGAAGAATAAGAACGACAATTATGAATTCATACTTACGGCCGAGAAAAAGAAATTCCTTGGTTCACCGGTAAACATAAGGCTAACTGCCGGTGCTAACCGCTGGGAACGTGATTTTCATAGCATTTATGGGCACTCCGGAACCTGGTATTATCCGAATATGTACACTTTTTTCAATTATACCGAATCAATTTTCAAAGATTCGTTGAACAGCCTTCTAGTTGAAAAAGTAGGAAATACAGCAAAAGACGTGGTTGCTTCTGAAGGCATCCTCCGTAAAAGAAACAATTCGTTGTATTCATTTCTGGACCTGGATTATAAAAACTACCTTTTCCTCGAATTCACGGTCCGCAACGACTGGTCGTCCACGCTGCCTCCCGGGAACAATTCCTATTTGTATCCTTCGGTATCAGCCAGTTTTATTGCCTCTGAAGCATTTCATATTCAGAATATTCTACCCTGGCTTAATTTTGTAAAGATCAGGGGAGGTGTTGCCCAGACAGCTACTGACACCGATCCCTATAAGACTCACTTTTATTACAAAACCGATGCTTTTGGAGGCGAACAGGTTTCCTATTTCCCT
>JANXXZ010000517.1 GCA_025350385.1 Bacteroidales bacterium | reverse complement strand
CGTTCCCTGGTTGATGGCTTCCTGCAGAATAGCAGTAATCCTCTCAGTGGTTTCTGAACCGAATACTTTACTTGATTGAGACGATTTCCTGAGGTACAGGATTTTCCCGTTCGTATCCGTGATTTTATCAATCATCGCCAGGTCGCACATCTTGCCTTTATTTGCAAAAAAGGCATATGCTTTAACTACCTCTGAAAGAGACAAATCCAGAGTGCCCAGAGCAATGGAAGGTGCATCATTCTTTATCAGGGGAAATTTTAGCCTGTTGCAGGTATTGAGCAGCTTTTCTCTTCCAACTTTAAAGTACAAATCAACCGTTGGAAGGTTCATGGAATTGGCCAGGGCATACCATAGGGCTACTGTGCTGTCGGGGGTAGATTTCCGGTTATAGTTTTGTGGCTCCCAATCCTCGTACCCCGGATATTTATTTTCCGCATTTTCGAGATACTGGCAAGGCGTAAATCCTTCTTTAAAGGCAGTTGCATATAAAAGGGGCTTAAAAGCTGAAGCGATTTGGCGGTGCGAAAGCACCATATCAAAAGGAAGCGTGCTGAACCGGTTGCCACCAATCCATGTGAGAACTGCCCCGTTTTTGGGATTGGTAATCAACACCGCAGCATTCAGCATCTTATAATAATGCCATAAACTGTCGGGTTTGCTGATTTTTTTTGTCTGCATGCCATCCCAGTCGAACAATTCAACTTCTCACTTCTCAAGGTCAGCTGGTCCGGATTGTAGCTTTTGCTTTGTATACCATTGCTTCCTGATATTCCGGTTTTCCAGTTCCTTATTCAATTGCTGCTGCATTGCTGACAGCTGTTTTTTTATGGCAGCAATGGCTAAGTCCTGAACCTGCATATTCAGGGTTGTGTATATTTTCAGCCCGTCTTTCTCAAGGTTATACTCTTTGCCGGTATTTGATTTGATTGCTTCCAACAACACACCCGTTTGTTTCTTTACCTGGAATACAAAATAGCCGGCACTGGCTTCAAGGTTCACATTTTCATAATTAAGCCTGATGGGTAGTTTTTGCAGGCTATCGGATTCCCTGGCTGATATATAATGCTCCTTTTCCATCAGGTTCAATACCATGTTACGACTGGCAAGCGAATTGGCAGGGTTGAGCCTTGGATTAAACTGGGTGTTGGCCTTTAACATTCCTACCAATACAGCCGATTCATTGAGAGTTAATTTACTGCAATGCTTGTTAAAATAACGCTGAGCCGCAGCTTCCACTCCAAAAACATCTTCTCCGAATGGTACGGAGTTAAGATACAACAAGAGTAGTTCTTCCTTGGAATAGACTTCTTCAATACGTGTGGCAATAATAATTTCCTTTATTTTATTGACCGGAAGGCTCAAAAAGCCATAATGACTGCGGCCGTAAAGATTCTTAATCAGCTGTTGGGTCAGGGTACTACCGCCTCCTCCGCTATTATCGGCAAGCAATATGCTTTTCACGAAAACGCGGAAGTAACTGAGGGTATCGTACCCTTTGTGTGTGAAAAAACGTTTGTCTTCGGTAGCAATCAGGGCTTTTTCAAGATGATTGGGAACCTCGTTCCAGCGAATGTTGGTGCGGTTCTTTGCAAAGTATTCCCCTATCAAGATACTATCAGCTGAAAATACAAGAGATGCTTCTTCGTTCTTAATTGCGGACAATTCAGGTTTACCCGGTAATGGACTAAATGTCCCGTAATATACCATCAGGAAGAAAATTGCCATTATCAGGACAGCTGCTGAAATAAATAGAACAACATACAGAAGAATATTCTTTAAAAGACTGATTTTCTTGTTCTTCATGAGTGCTTTGTCCTGTTCAGGTTTCAATATAACCCACCGCTGAACAATTTTATAAACATCCTGAGTTAACTGGTGAATGACTGGTATAGAAGTTAACCGGAAACAAGCTTATTTATTGCTTTAACATTTGGTGCTAAAACTGGTGACAATGTGAATGGTAATGACAGAAATACTCCCTCAGGATTTATTCGTCATTTTCGATTCTCCCGTCTGCGGACTTCCGGCTTTTGACTAATGTTCCCTTTCAGCCGGCGCTGAAAAATTAAACAAGGTCCTGATTCCTCATATCCAAACATAAAAATCATAATTTTGTTTTCAAATTCCTGCCTGATGAATGCAATGCCTTTTGTCATTTTTGCCTTACTCGTACTGGTGCTCGCATACCGCTTTTATTACGGTTTCGTTTGTGCAAAACTTGCTACTCTTTATGATACCGGCGATCTTCCTTCCAAACGGCTCTATGATGGTCAGAACTATGTGCCGATGAACAAATGGATATTGTTCGGGCATCATTTTGCTGCCATTGCGGGTGCAGGTCCATTGGTGGGACCAGTGCTGGCGGCGCAGTTTGGCTTTTTTCCCGGATATTTGTGGATGCTTGTTGGTGCAGTGATGGCAGGGGCAATGCACGATCTTGTGATCCTGGTGGCGTCGCTGAAGCACGATGGTAAATCGCTGGCCGAAATAGCCAGGAAAGAAATCAGCAATGTGAGCGGCGCAACAGCCTCATTTGCAATACTCCTGATCCTGATAGTAGCCATGGCCGGACTGGGGCTGGTGGTGATAAATGCATTGTCGGAGAGCGCATGGGGAACTTTCACCATCAGCATGACCATTCCCATTGCATTGCTTATGGGCGTATGGATGTTCCGAATCCGTAAAGGGAAAACCGCGGAAGCAACAATTGCCGGGG
>JANXXZ010000492.1 GCA_025350385.1 Bacteroidales bacterium | reverse complement strand
ACTTGATGGGTTAAAAATAAGGCGGCAACATCCTGTAAAGCAAATTATTCTGGATTTTTATTGCCATGAATATTTGTTAGGCATTGAAATAGACGGTTCAGTTCATGAAAATGATGAAGCAAAAGAATATGATCTGAATCGGACTACAGAAATTGAAAACCTGGGAATAACAATTCTTCGGTTCAAAAACGAAGAAGTGCTAACCGATTTATCAAAAGTGCTGACTGAAATAAGGAATAAAGTAGTGCAACTAAAGAATGCGTCATTTCAGTAGAAAGGAATTAAAACTATTCTTTACTTTTAAAATGGTTGACTACAATAATAGCATTTTTGCCTGTCAACAATCCTAACTTGTACACAACCCTCTCCTTGAGGAGAGGGCAGGGTGAGGTGATTTGGAATGAATATTAGGGGATTATCATTATACGGTAACCCAACCTGCAAACCAAAGAGGAGAATGCAAAAGAAGCTTTTTGACAATTAGAAAGATCAACTTCCTTAAATTTGTCATGTAAATAACTGAAATACCATGATTCTGCCCCGCGAACAAGCCCTGGAACTGCTCTGTAAAAACGTAAAAAATGAACGAATGATAGCCCACAGCCTGGCGTCGGAGGCAGTAATGCGCGCACTGGCTGTCAGGCTCGGCAGGGATTCTGAACAATGGGCACAGGCAGGTTTGCTGCACGATATTGATGTGGAAGTTACCAATGCCGACCCCCTGGTTCATGGCCCTGAGGGTGCGCGCTGGCTTGCAGAACTCGGCGTTGATGATGATGTGGTTGATGCTGTTGCCATGCACAATGAGATAGCAAGCGGGAAAGAGCGAAGCAAGGAATTCCAGTACGCACTGGCGGCAGGTGAAACTATAACCGGGCTTATCACTGCAACTACTTATGTGTATCCTGACCGGAAAGTAGCATCGGTAAAAGCAAAATCGGTAGTGAAACGAATGAAGGAAAAGGCTTTTGCAGCTTCCGTTAAACGGGAAAATATACTTGAATGCGAGAAAATAGGGATTCCCATTGATGAATTTGCCGCAATTGCAATTGAAGCTATGACAGGGATTGCAGAGGAGATTGGATTGTGAGTGAGAGCGAGAGAGCGAGAGGGAGCGAGGGAGCGATTAAGAGAGGGAACGATAAAGAGATGGAGTGATGGAGTGAAGGAGCGAAGGAATGATGAAAAAATTCAGGCTTATGACATCATTTTTCTGATTTCACAAATAAGTTTATGAATCCAGTCAATTCTAAAAAATTGATGTTCCAATAACCAAGAGTTGATCTTTTAAATCTATTTGATAACATGTTCCGGAAAATATACGACAAGATTCCACGTTTCATTAAAAACAAATACTTCATCACGGGGCTTGTTTTTGTAGTCTGGCTGTTTTTTCTTGACCGTAACAACTTCTTATCGCAGCTTGGGCTTAAGAGCGATTTACATAAACTTCAGAAAGAGAAAAAATTCTATATCGACGAAACGAGGAAGGACAGCACTGAATTGCAGCGCCTTATGAATGATTCGATGGAAGCTGAAAAAATAGGGCGCGAAAAATACATGATGAAAAAGGACAGTGAAGATATCTTCCTGATCGTCAGGAAACCAGGTGTAAAAAAATAACTTCAAATAACAATTTATATCTTGCTGCCGGGAATGCCGGTTTAAACCTTCCTAAATGAATATAATTTCTAAAGGTATCCTTTCACTTCTTCTTACTATCAGCGCCTCAATAGTGATGGCCCAGGAAGCCGCTCCAA
Source organism: Bacteroidales bacterium (assembly GCA_025350385.1). GTDB lineage: Bacteria > Bacteroidota > Bacteroidia > Bacteroidales > UBA4417 > UBA4417. Next base: position 4,730 of record JANXXZ010000492.1, on the reverse strand, counting down.
AAATGCCGGTCGATGAGGAAACAAAACTTATTACTTACAAGGAAGTTGTTCCGGTTCAAGGCACCAAACTGGAGCTATTCAACCGGGCAGTTGAGTGGATTAACAAGAATTATAAAAACCCTGCTGATGTAACCAGGGTCCGAAACCCTGAAACCGGACTTATTGAACTCATTCACCGTATTGATCTTAGTTATGATGATAAAGGTGTTAATCGCTCAGGAGGCATTGTAGATTATACTCTCCGCCTTGAAATGAAGGACGGAAGATACCGGTATACAATAACCGGCTTCAACCTTAAACAGGCTTCACGCATTCCGATTGAAAAATGGCTGGATAAAACTGATAAGGCATATACTCCTGCCTGGGATCATTACCTCTACCAGTTGGATGATTATACTAAAAAACTCATTGAGAATCTTAAGAAAGGGATGCAGCCTCCGGTTGCAAAGAAGCCTGATACCTGGTAGTATTGGCATTACGGTTTCAATCCAAGAAGAGGTAAGTCCTGCTTCCTTTATTGCATGTCAAGGTTGGGCTGGATTTTCAAATCAAGCGAATTCAATTCAAGTGCAGTAAGGTTCCCGTACCCAGGCCTGTTTAACATATACACTCCGTTATCAAGAGCAATAAACTGGTACCTGTTTGAATTAAGGCAGGAAAAAAGAAATTCCAGATCCACAGGAACATGTCCGTGGATAATTTTCTTTCCACCCAGTTTTTCAACATCAATCTCATAGTCGCGCGACCACATCATGGCTTCTTCATCGGCAAAAATATCGTCATTCTTGAAATTGAATCCCGCGTGAACGATCAGGTAATTTCCCCAGGAAACATAAAGAGGCAATGATTTAATCCACTTCAAGTAATATTCGGGTATCTGGTTTGCCTTTGAAACGCCAAAACTATTCAGGGTATCTTCGCCTCCATGCTTGAACCAGTCTTTGATAGTTCCTCCCCGTATGCCCAATCGCGCAAAAAGACCCGGGTTAGCTTCCATTTCAGCAGCTTTCAGTAAGAAATCCTCATGATTCCCGCGAAGTGTTGTAACGTTGTAGCCTTTCGCCTCAAGGATCATGATATAATCAATCACACCTTTGCTGTTAGGGCCGCGATCCACAATATCACCGAGAATAAATAGGGTATCTTTCTTTTGAAGATGGATCATCTCCTCAACAACATACTTCAGTGTTAAAAGGCAGCCGTGTACGTCAGGAATGACCCAGGTTTTCATTTGCAGGTAGTAATGTTGTAGTAATGAATATTTCCTAAAATAGCTTTGGTCAAAAACGGCAGACCTAAGAAGATTAAAAATCCGAAATCAAAAATCCGCATTTTTTACTTCTTTGCCTTCCCCTGGTTAGCTACTTCTTCCATAAGCTTTTTAATTACTTCAGGGTCACCAAGGAAATAATCATTCAGGAGGTTAAGTTTATCGTCGAATTCGAAAACATACGGAATCCCGGTAGGCAGGTTAAGACTAACTATATCTTCATCACTGATGTTTTTCAACACTTTAATCACGGCGCGAAGGCTGTTACCGTGGGCTGCAACCAGCACCTGATCATCCTTTTTCAGCGATTCGCGGATTGCATTTTCCCAATAGGGAATCATACGACCAACGGTTTCCTTTAGCGATTCGGTAAGCGGGGCATCGTTTCCAATATTTTTATACCTGGCATCAATGCGTGGATTGCGCGGATCGTTGGCTGCCAGTGGTGCCGGGGGAACGTCATAGCTGCGGCGCCAGATATGTACCTGTTCATCGCCGTATTTTGCAGCTGTCTCGGCTTTGTTCATACCCTGCAAATTGCCGTAATGTTTTTCATTCAGTCGCCAGCTTTTTTTCACCGGTATCCACATCTGATCCATCTCTTCCAGGATGATATTCAGGGTCTTGATGGCACGTTTGAGGTAGGATGTATAGGCAACAGCGAAAGCAAATCCATTTTCTTTCAACACTTTTCCGGCATCGTGAGCCTCTGTTACACCCCGTTCCGAAAGATCGACATCCGTCCAGCCTGTAAAACGGTTTTCTTTGTTCCAGACGCTTTCGCCATGGCGAACTAGTACGAGCTTTTTCATATTATCTGTATTTTAAGGTTGAGATCTATAGTATATCAATCCGGGTCTTGATTTCCGGCACAAAATTAAGACTTTTTATGGGATTGACATTGCCCCGGCAATACCTGAAGTCAGCAAAATCCTGATAAAAGATCGGTATAATCAGAAAAAAGGTTATATTCGCTTATTCAAGCTACCCATCTGATGCAATTTACCTGATTCAGGTTTCGTAAATGTATTTCAAAACCGTTCCATCGTTTCTTCGTACATTTCTGCCAGCCAACTTGGTCTGGGACATTAAAACTTTACAAAAAGAGGTTTTCCTGTCTTTTGATGATGGCCCGATACCGGAGGTTACGCCATGGATTTTGGATCAGTTGGATCGGGTCCATGCAAAAGCTACTTTTTTTTGTGTGGGTGATAATATCCTGAAGTATCCTGAAATTTATGATGAAATTAAGAAAAGAGGCCATGCTACCGGGAATCATTCCTTTAATCATGTTCAGGCCTGGTATACTCCTTATTGCAAATATATTGAAAATGTTCAGAAATGTCAGAACCTGATGAACAGTCACCTGTTCCGGCCACCACACGGACAAGTGACACCCTATATTGCAAAAACTCTGGGAAATGACTACAGAATTATTATGTGGAGCGTGCTGAGCCGCGATTTTGATTCAAGGGTTTCTCCTTACAAATGTCTGAAAATTACTGTTGAGCATACCAGGCCTGGATCAATCGTGGTATTTCATGATAGTGTGAAAGCATGGAAAAGGCTTGAATATGCGCTGCCAAGATTCCTTGATCATTTTACTGAAAAAGGTTTTACCTTTTCAATATTATAACTTCAGATGCCCGGATGATGTCAGTTACCGGGAAACCACGAATTTTCTTGCTATATTAATCCCGTCTGCTTTTATCCTTAGGATATAGGTACCGGTTCCAAGCCTGCTGACATCAAGGATCAGCCGGTCAGGGTCATTCTCAACCTGGTTGCATTTAACCTGCTGACCTGTAAGATTCAGCACACTGGCTTCTTTGATCATACCGAGGTTGTGGAATACCTGCAGATGCTCTTTTACCGGGTTAGGATGCAGCGTCAGTGCTTTTCCAGCCGGAAGCTCTTCCCTGCCCAATGCAACCAGGTTGTTTCTTGAAATAAGCCAATAGAAGGGATCAAAATGTGCGGAATCTATCCTGAACCCAGGGTCTGCATAAAATGACTGGCCTGAAAAGGTATTGTCAAATACCAGGAGTGTATCTTTCCCTCCGCCGAAAAACCGGACCGGAACGGGTAACTTAAAAAACGATACCAATGAACTCGACTGGGTCTGGGCGAGAGTAATTGTAGCAAGATTGGCGCTGTCCTGGCTGCAATATACATTGTAGCTTGGGTAACCCTGTTTGTAAATCCAGTCGCTGAAATATTCCGTAAGGTCGCGGCCGGATGCAGTTTCCATGTGACCTTTAAAATCGGATGTCATGGCAAAACCATTTCGCAAAGCCGGGTCTTCCAGGTAGCTTCTCATTCCGGCAAAGAAAGCGGAATCGCCAATGACCCATCGAAGCTGATGAAGAACAACTGCTCCTTTGTTGTAAGAAAGCCGCGCGTCGAAAATGCGGTTAACATCTGTTGTATCATCACAATACACTGAACCATCAGGTAAACTTGTGGTATGGGAAATTTTCTGACTTTTCCATATCGGCCAGTAATGATCGGGCGAAGTATGTTCATACATCAATCCCGTGCAATATGTGGCAAATCCTTCATTCAGCCAGATGTCGTGCCAGGAACCGCAGGTGACCATATCACCAAACCATTGGTGGGATAATTCGTGCGATAGAATATCGAGAGTAAAGGCGTTCTGCCCGATAAAAGTCATAGTCTGGTGTTCCATTCCGCCTCCCCAGCCAAATTCGGTATGTCCGTATTTCTCATGTTCGAAGGGATAGTTTCCAAAAAGCGAAGAATATATCCCGTAAACAGGAAGCAAACCGGTTGTCTGTACCCTGGCTTTAGATGAATCCTCCGGATATACATAATTTACAATCGGAAAGTTGCCTTCGGATCCGGTATAATGCTCCGTGTACCTCGCAAAGTTTGTAACGGCAATAGCAATCAGGTAGCTTGCTATCGGGTAGCGGTGTTTCCAGTGTGCCACGGTCAGGTTGGGGCCAAAGGGCTCCTCACCAACCAGTATGCCGTTCGAAGCGACATGATTCCCGTTGGGAGCGGCCACAAATACATCAATGGAATCAATTTTATCGGTGAGATCATTTTTTGATGGCCACCAATCGCTTGCACCATAAGGTTCTGAAAGTGTCCACAAGGCAGGTGTCCCGGCGTGCAAACCGATACCGAATGCCCCAAATCCACTTCCGGTTTGCGGGTTGCCATGATAAAAAACAGTAACAGAATCCATTTCACCCCCTGCTACTATTTCACCAAAGCTCACAGTAACAATATTCCCGATATGAGACGTTGCTACCTTCATTCCCCTGTGATACGAAGAGTCGGCTGACATTCCGGCTTCGAGTTCAAACTGTATTGTGCTCATATTACTGACTGTCGGTAAGTAATAAGAAGTAACCGAGCCGCGGATTGATTGCTGGCTGGGGTCAACCAGCCAATGAAAACGGTGATATTTCAGGTCATAGTTGTTTACCAG
>JANXXZ010000490.1 GCA_025350385.1 Bacteroidales bacterium | reverse complement strand
ATGGCATGCGGCATAGGGGCTTGCCTTTGTTGTATAGTGGAAACCGATGAAGGTAATAAGACCACCTGTGTTGAAGGACCGGTGTTCGACAGCCGGAAGCTGGTTGGGTGGAATTAAGGGAATTTGAAAATTTGAGGATTTGAGGATTTGGGAATCCGAAAAGGCTGGGATTTGAAAATTGGAAAATGGAAAGTGCAATTTCTTGATCAATAATCACACAGCACACATCACTCGGCACTATGCACACCGCACTCAGCACACCGCGCTCGGCACACCGCACTCGGCACTAATTACCAATAACTAACAGGTCACAAGAATGCCCGATCTTTCAGTTGATATACATAAACTCCACCTTAAGAATCCGGTGATGTCGGCTTCAGGAACATTTGGCTATGGTCCGGAGTATGATGATTTTATGGATGTAAACCGCCTGGGCGGAATACTTACCAAGGCGTGTACTTCGAAAAACCGCGATGGGAACCACTATCCCCGTATGGCAGAAACTCCTATGGGAATGCTTAATTCGGTGGGACTTCAGAATAAGGGAGTAGATTATTTCATTGAATCGATCTACCCCAAAATCAAACATTACGATACACATATCATCGTTAATGTATCCGATTCAACGATTGAAGGGTATATGGAAGTTGCTGAGAAATTGCTGCCGCTTGAAAATATAACCGGGATTGAGCTGAATATTTCTTGCCCCAATGTAAAAGAAGGGGGAATGGCATTCGGCACTTCATGCACAATGGCAGCAGCCGTTACCAGGGCTGTCCGTGACGTATACAGTAAAACACTCATTGTTAAACTCTCGCCAAACGTAACCGACATTGCAGAGATAGCAATGGCTGTAGAAGCTGAAGGAGCCAATTCCGTTTCGCTCATAAACACCCTGCTCGGTATGGCTATTGATGCCGAAAAACGCAGGCCGGTACTTGCAACAATTACTGGCGGATTATCCGGGCCGGCAGTAAAACCTATAGCTTTGCGGATGGTCTGGCAGGTTGCTAAGGCTGTGAAGATTCCTGTGATAGGAATGGGCGGTATTTCCAATGCTACTGATGCCATTGAATTCCTGCTTGCCGGTGCCACTGCTGTACAGGTTGGAACTGCAAACTTCATAGATCCTTCAGTATGTATCAAAATACTCGAAGGAATTGAAGAGTACCTGGTCCGTCATCGGTTCAGTTCGGTAAAAGAAATCATCGGTGGACTTTCAGCTTGAAATAATGATATTGATGGTATCAAATAACGAATAACTACTTTAACCTCAAATGAATAAAGTGAATGTCCTCATTCTTGGTTCAGGTGGTCGTGAACATGCTCTGGCATGGAAAATTTCACAAAGCCCATTGCTTGCCAGACTCTTTATTGCACCCGGAAATTCCGGTACCCGCTTAGTCGGAACGAATGTTCCCATGAGTTTGAATGATTTTGCAGGCATTAAACACTTAGTACTGAAAGAGAAAATCAATCTTGTGGTAGTTGGCCCGGAAGAGCCTCTGGTGAAAGGATTCCATGATTTTTTCCTTGCCAATCCGGAAATAAAGGATATACCTGTAATTGGCCCTGTAAGTGCTGGAGCCGCTCTCGAAGGCAGTAAGGACTTCGCAAAGAAGTTCATGATCCGTCACGGAATTCCGACTGCAGCCTACGAAACATTCACTGCTGACTCATTTCAACAAGGACTAGAATTCCTCAGGACATTAAAACCTCCGTATGTACTTAAAGCCGATGGCTTGGCAGCCGGTAAAGGCGTTGTCATTTGCAAAACATTGGAGGAGGCTTCTTCGGAGTTAAGAGGAATGTTGATTGAAAAACGGTTCGGCAAGGCATCGGCCAGTGTTGTAATTGAAGAATTCCTGGATGGAATTGAACTTTCGGCCTTCGCTTTGACTGATGGCAACAACTACCTGATGCTGCCTGCTGCCAAGGATTACAAGCGTGTTGGCGTAGGAGATACAGGGTCTAATACAGGAGGGATGGGTTCAGTTTCTCCGGTTCCTTTTGCTGATGAACAGTTCATGAAAAAAGTTGAAGACCGGATTATTCGGCCGACCGTTGAAGGTTTGCAGAAAGACGGAATTTCATATATAGGATTTATCTTCGCCGGCCTGATGAATATTAAGGGGGATCCGTTTGTAATTGAATACAATGTTAGGCTTGGTGATCCCGAAACAGAAGTCATTCTTCCAAGGATCAAATCTGATTTTTTGGAAATACTGATAGCCATGGTGCAGGGAAGGTTAAATGAGATCAAACCTGAAACTGACGCAAGAATCGCTGCTTGTGTGATGCTTACTTCAGGGGGATACCCGGGCGAATATGAAAAAGGGAAAGAAATCCATTTTCTGAAAGATGAACCGGAAAGCCTTGTTTTCCATGCAGGTTCCCAGTTTGACCAGGCAACGGGTAAAACAATTACTTCAGGTGGGAGGGTCATTGCAGTTACATCCTTGGGCAATACCTTGAAATCAGCAATGGGGAAATCATATGAAACAGCCGCCCTTATTCATTTTGATGGCGTTTATTACAGAAACGATATTGGTTTTGACCTCTTAAATTAAATCCTAACCTATCTATTTTAACAACAATGCTCAGAAGAATTTCAAAATTGGGTTTCTTGATTCAGTTTGTTCTGTTTCTGGCATTGGCTTTCATACTGTGGCTCCCGACCTTTGTCCATCCAGTAGTTCCTATGCATATTGCATCGGAAGGGCCCTTGTATAACCTCCTGACAATCTGGCTTATAAAAATGCCATTCCTTTCTGTATGCCTGGCATTTGCTTTAGTACTTTCTCTCAGTTTTTTTCTCTATATAATTGGTTCGGTAAATGATTTAGTCGCTAGGGAGAATTTTTTACCCGCTATTTTTTTACTTTTCCTCCTTAGTTGGAACGAACGATTACTGGTTTTGCATCCGCTTTTACCGGCAGGGTTACTTATTTTACTTTCCATTCAAACCATCATGGGAATGTATGGCCAGCAGGAACCTTACAGGCAGGCATTTACAGCATCGGCCAGTATAGGTATGGCGTCGCTTTTTTACCTTCCTGCTGCATACCTTATTTTAATGTTGTGGTTTTCATTCATAACTTATAGGATCGGCTCCTGGCGCGAATGGATAATTTCTCTGATTGGCTTTTTACTGCCCTTTGTTTATCTGCTTAGCTGGCTTTTCTGGAATGATAATTTCAGGATTGGTGTCCTTTCAATTATTACTTCAATTAATAATCCTGGAATTGGGATGTATAATCTGAAGCCAATTGAAATATCATGGCTTCTTGCATCCGCATTAGTGTTAATAATCACTTTGACGTCAGTCCTTAATGTGATCCAGGATAAACTGATCAGTCTTCGGCGAAAGTCATTCATCATGATAAACTTTTCAATTGCTTGTGTATTCATGGTTTTGTTATCAGGATCACCAGTTTTTTATAGTCATCAGCTGTTCTTTTTGCCCCTGGCCTTCTTTATGGCTGCAAGTCTGAGTCTAATAAAAAAAAGACTATTCCTGGAGATTTTCCTGTTGCTTTTCATAGCTTTCATAGTAATAATCCGCGTTATTCTATAGAACGATGCTTAATAGTAACTTTGGAAGTGGCTTGATTGAAGCAGGGTGCGACGAAGCAGGCCGGGGTTGTCTTGCGGGACCTGTATATGCAGCGGCAGTTATTTTTCCTGACCAATACACAAATACCCGCCTGAATGATTCAAAGAAACTGTCAGAAAAACAACGCTATAAACTACGGGAGGAAATTGAACGAGATGCGCTGGATTGGGCAGTATCATCAGTTGATAATCACGAGATTGACCGCTTGAATATTCTGAACGCTTCAATCCAGGCTATGCATAACGCAGTCGATCTATTGAAAATAAGACCAGGTTTTTTATTAATTGACGGAAACAGGTTTAAACCTTACCATAATATTCCCCATTACTGTATTATCAGGGGTGATGGACTTTATTTATCGATTGCTGCTGCATCAATCCTGGCAAAAACGTATCGCGATGATTTCATGGTACAATTAGGAACTGATTTCCCGGAATACGCATGGTTGAATAATAAAGGTTATCCCACCGGGGAACATCGTAAAGCTATTGCCGAATACGGAATTACAGATCATCACCGGATAAGTTTTTCAATGCAATTGCGCTTTTCGTACTAAGCTGTTTCCAGGTGATGCAATTGAAGCGGTAGATTTGAAAAACAAGAAACCCCACTATCAGCGGGGCTTCTTGAACCAAATTATTAACCAAATATTAACCAGGAAACCTCTAACTCCTTGCTATGACTGCCAAAGAGTTAACGAGTAAAAACGAGTGTTTGTAATAAATATTATTAACACACTTAATGTTGCTGCAAAGATATAATAAGTTTTGCCTTTAGGGTGCATTTTTTAAGAAAAAAGTGTAAATTTTCTTAAAATATTTCAAAACAATGGATACATGAAGCTTGTATGATATGAGTAACTAAATTTGCGCTTCAAAAAAGTAGTTTTCAGGAAACAGTTAATGCCTTTATTAATGAAAAAATCACTCTTTTTACTCTTAAACATTCTAGTTCTTACCACGGTTTCCTGGTCACAACAGTATGCAAAATCAGATTTTAAGGCTTATATAGCCCGTTACAGCCAACTGGCTATCAAGGAAATGAAAATATACAGGATTCCTGCCAGTATTACACTTGCTCAGGGTATAATTGAAAGTAATTGTGGTAAAAGTCCCCTTGCCGTTAAAGCGAATAACCATTTTGGAATTAAATGCCATAGAGAATGGACCGGGGAAGGATTTTATTATGACGATGATCAAAAAAATGAATGTTTCAGGAAATATCTAAATCCGGAAGATTCCTTTCGGGATCATTCCTTGTTTCTGACGCTGAGACCAAGGTATGCAGCATTATTCAGCCTCGATCCCAAAGACTATACAGGCTGGGCTTATGGTCTGAAACAAGCCGGGTATGCTACCAATCCTGAATATCCACGCCTGCTTATCCGGGTTATTGAAGATAACCGTCTTTTTGAGCTGGATAAAGAAGAAATTGAGGAGGAAATTGCTGAGAAAGCTCAACCTGAGGAAATACAGATAGTTGCTAAAACTGTGGTAACGGCTCCCCGGAAAAGTGAACACGTGCTGTTCTATGAAAATTTCCAAATGCCTGATCCTGCAAAGTTTGAACAGAAGAATACTTCATCAGCCGGTCGGAAAATCTATGAAAATAATGGTATTCCTTTCATTTTTGCAAAAAAAGGTGACAACTGGATAAACATTGCATCTGAGTTTGGAATTTACGCCTTCCAGGTCTACAGGCAAAATGACCTCAAAGGATCCGATCCGATTACTCCGGGCCAGATTCTTTACCTTGAATCAAAAAGGAGAAAAGCTGCTGTTGATTCTCATATTGCAAGCGACACTGACAGTATGTATTCCATTTCGCAACAATATGGCGTAAAGATAAAATTCTTATACAGATACAATAATATGCTTCCTGGCCAGGAACCCAAGCCGGGTGTCACTATTTTGCTGCGAAAGAAATGGAGTTTCTTTTAAAAAAAAAAACATGCACGTGTATTTCATTTGTTTAAA
>JANXXZ010000447.1 GCA_025350385.1 Bacteroidales bacterium | reverse complement strand
GCCAATAAGAAGCGGGCACTTGGCCTGACCAAGTTCCAGGCGGTTATTGAAGCCGCAACACAACGGCTTCGCCCGATCCTTATGACAAGCCTGGCCACATCCCTGGGCGCTTTACCCATAGCCCTGAGCCTGGGTGAAGCTGCATCGAGCCGTGTTCCCCTGGGAATCGTGATCGTAGGCGGAATCCTGTTCTCACTTATCCTCACGTTGTTTGTAATCCCGGCCGTGTATACATTCATATCCGGCAGGCATGTAAGCCAGGAGGAAATTGACAACCAGTTTAAATAATGATGCATCCATGAAGAAGATCATTTTATACATAGTATTTATTCTGCCTCTTTTTGGTATGGGACAAACAACCATGAGCCTGAAGGATGCAATTGATACCACGCTCCGGAACAGTTTTGACATCCGGATAGCAAGGAATTATTTAGAAATCGACAAAATAAATAATACGTATGGAGTTGCCGGCGGATTGCCATCGGTGAATGCAAGTGTAACCGACAACCAATCCATTACCAATGTCACCCCGCAACTCAACAGCGGGACTGAAATTAAAAAGGGCAATGCAAACGGTAATACAATGAATTCGGGCATTACCGCAGGAATGGTGTTATTCAACGGGTTTAAAATCCAGGCTACAAAAGAGCGGCTCAATATCCTGCAATTGCAAAGTGAACTTGAACTGAACATACAGATTCAAAACAGTATTGCAGCCGTAATGGCAAAGTACTACGACATCGTCCGCCAGCAGGAGTACCTTAAAATCATCAGGAACTCCCTGGATGTTTCTCAAAAGAAACTGGATATAGTAACTGAAAGGAAAAATGTTGGCATGGCAAATGACGCCGATTACCTTCAGGCCAAAATAGATGTGAACAGCGCGGAACAAAGCTTAAAAACCCAGCAATTGGTAGTTGACCAAACCAAAACTGAATTGCTACAGATTATGAGCATGAAGCAATTTTATCCTTATTCAGTAATCGACAGTATTGTGGTTGACAGAACCATATTGCTGAACACAATTACCACATACCTCAGGCAGAATCCACAGTATCTTTCGGCTGAACAGCAGATAAAAATCAATGAACAGATTGTGAAAGAGGTTGCTGCTTTGCGTTATCCTTCGCTGCGCATCAGTTCGGGCTATAATTTTAACCGCAGCCAATCCGATGCGGGACAGATCCTGCTGAACCAGAATTATGGACCCTATGCCGGGCTCAGCCTGCAGGTGCCGATTTATAACGGCAATGCCTATAAGGTTCAGAAACAAACTGCCATTTATAATGTGAATAACGCAAAACTGCAACAGCAAAGTCTTCTGAATTCATTGACATCCGATGCGGTGAAAACCTACCAGATGTACAGCGCAACCCTTCAGCAGCTGGATTCACAGGGAAAAGCAGTTGAAATGTCAGGCAGGCTGATCAACGTGATTATGCAACGCTTCCAGGTGAACCAGGCTACTATTCTTGATGTGAAGGCCGCACAAGCCAGCTATGAAAACACCGGTTACCAGCTGGTAAACCTGAAGTATGCCACCAAGATTGCGGAGATTGAGCTTATGAGGCTGATGTACAAGCTCGGGAATTAGGAGATAGTCGTTATTTCCCCTTTTTAATATTGATGTTGGTCACAAAGAAGGGGGGACAAGGAGAGGGGCGACAAGGAGAGGGGGGACAAGGAGAAGGGCGACAAGGAGAGTGGCGACTAAGAGAGAACCGGATATAGCTGTCCGCAGGTCCGGGATAATTCCGGAATTATCCTGCGGCTACCCTGATAGATTCCGCATTTGCTTTTACAATCCCGTTTTCAGTTATAATTCCTGAAACATATTCTGCCGGCGTCACATCAAATGCCGGATTGAAGGCTGTTGAGCCCGGGGAGGTCACCCTGATTTTCCGGATAATTCCTTCTTCATCAGGCCCCGACTGGTAATGGACTTCCTCTTCGCTGCGTTCTTCAATCAGGATATGAGATCCGTCAGAAATTGATAAATCGAAAGTAGAAAGCGGGGCTGCCACATAGAACGGAACACCGAATTCCCTTGCAATGATAGCTTTTTCGAATGTGCCTATTTTATTGGCAGTATCCCCGTTGGCAGCAATTCGGTCGGCGCCGACGATCACTATATCCACCATTCCCTTCGACATCAGGTAAGCCCCTGCATTATCAGGTACTATAGTGTGGGGAATGCCTTCCTTCATTAGTTCCCAGGCAGTAAGCCTCGCACCCTGGCTACGGGGGCGGGTTTCGTCGGCATAAACGAACAGCTTTTTACCTTGCTCGTGTGCAACATAAACAGGTGAAAGGGCACTTCCGTAATCAACGAATCCCAGCCATCCGGCATTGCAGTGGGTAAGGATATGGAATCCGTCTTTAATCAGCACATTCCCATATTCCCCGATCTTAAGTGCTGCCACAACATTCTCATCAGCAAGGCGTTGTGCTTCCTTAATTGCCTCATCGGTTGATTTCATCCCTGCGTTGAATACTTTTTCGGTGGCATGGAAGAGATTTCTGGCAGTTGGACGGGTGGCTTCTATTTCTTTACGGGCCTGAACAAAAAAATCAAGTTGTAAAGCTGTGTAAATTCCATCACCAGTCCCCCGTCCCCCGCCCCTCGTCCCTCGTCCGCCGTCCCTCGTCCCCTCCAGGAACGCCTGTGCCATCGCAAAACCCGCGGCTGCACCGATAGCTCCTGCTCCACGTGTGATCATGGTTATGATTGCGCGACATGTATCATGGTGAGTTTTGGCGTCGTGGATTTTAAACTCAAAAGGCAAGGCATTCTGGTCGATCATGCTCACTATGCCGGTTTTATCATCCAACCATATAGTTCGGTGGGGCTTACCTTCTACTTTCATTGATTCAGGATTTAAGAGACTGTTTAAATTTACAATGAATTACCCACCCCAGCCTCCCTGAATTCAGGGAGGGAGCAGATTGTACAGAATTATAGTTCTTTCAACATAAGAAATATCCTTTTTAGAAAGTCCTTCCCCTGATTTCAGTGGGAGACAGAGAGGGCAAAAAAGGTAAGAATGAATTTTAAACAGCCTCTAAGAATGAGATTAATTATTTCGTTTTGAGATCTTTTTATCTTTCTTAATGGAAAGATTTTAAGCTTCTGTGTTTTCATTCTTTTATTATCCGGTTTAAGTTCGCCTGAGTTTGAAACCAAGCTATTCGCTCAAATCTGAAGCTCTGAAAAAGCTAAATCTGAATAACCGTGGGCACAGCCCACGGTAGTTAATGAACTCTAAAAAGACAGCCCCGAAGGGGTTGAACTATATCATGGAAAATATTTTTCGTCCACTTCTATCCCTTGTTCTTTAAGCAACCTTCGTAACTCGTCTTCAAAAGATTCATTACGATGATGTTCCTGTTGATTTTTGATATAGTTTATTATTGTCTCTTTATCACTCCAGGAATACGTTATGGCTGCATATCCATCCGACCATCCTTCAAATTGAGGAAATTTCCCTGAGTTTTTTAGCCAGATTGATGATGCAGTTTTCATGTCGCGCATGAAATCAGCCAATGCAATTGACGGATGCAAATCAGATAAGATATGAATGTGTTCTTCCATGCCGTTAATCCTGTACAAAAAGCAGTTCTTGTTCTTTATAAACCCCATTATGTAAGAATAGAGTTCATGCGTATTCTCCTGAACAAGTGTTTTTCTGCTGTCTTTTGTTCTAAAAACCAAATGATACAAAATCTGACGGTAGCTGGACATATTTGTTGATATATTGTTCAACCCCTTCGGGGCTGTGTTTTTTGTGTTCAGAGTCCGTGGGTTTCACCCACGGTTATTCATATTTAGCCACTTCGTGGCATAAATTCTAATTAAAATTCTGCTTTACCTATCTTTTATCAATCGCTGTTAATTAATAATTATTCATAGCGATCCATGCCATCAACCCCATCCCAACCTCAATACTGCTCTCATCCGCATCAAAAACGGAAGTATGAAGATTGCGGATTTCTTTCCAGCCCGGACTTTTAACCCCTAACCGGTAAAAACAAGCCGGGATCATATGTGAATAATAGGCAAAATCCTCTGCTGTCATGCGCTGCTCAAGATCAACTACATTCTCGGCTCCCAAATATTCAGCGGCAAGCTGTTTAGCATCGTTCGTAACTTCTAAGTCATTTACCAGAAACGGATAGCCTTTATCAATAAACACTTCGCAACTGCCACCCATGCTTGCTGCTATCCCGTTAGCAACAACGACGATTTTTTCATGCGCTTTTGCGCGCCAGGTTTCGTCGAAAGTTCGGAAGGTACCATCAATCTTCACCTGGGATGGAATTATATTTGTCCGGCCATCAGCAATAACCCGGCCAAATGAAAGTACTGTCGGGATGCCGGGAGGCGCCGACCGGCTCACAACCTGCTGCATGGCCACAATAATATGTGACGCAATCAAAACAGTGTCCACATTGAGTTCGGGGGTTGCGGCATGCCCACCTTTGCCTTTCACAGTAAGGTAAATCTCATCAGTTGAAGCCATGTACTTACCTGTTTTGAAACCTACTTTGCCGGCTTCCAATGTCGGAAGAACATGCTGCCCGTAAATTCTTTCTGGAACCGGGTTCTCCAGAACACCCTCTTTAATCATTGCCAGCGCTCCACCCGGAAATTTTTCTTCCGAAGGCTGAAATACAAGGCGGATGGTTCCTTCAAATTCCAATTTTAACTCATTCAGGATTCGGGCTGCTCCCAGCAGGCAGGTCATATGCACATCGTGCCCGCAGGCATGCATCACACCGGCATTCAGTGATTTGTACGTAACCTCGTTCTGTTCAGTAATCGGCAACGCATCCATATCGGCGCGGAGAGCAATGGTTTTCAATTCAGGATCACGGCCTTTTATCACGGCAATAATACCATTCCCTCCTACATTGTTTCGGTAAGAGATGCCGTATTCTTCGAGCCTTGCGCAAATAAATGCTGCCGTTTCTTTTTCCTTTTCCGATAACTCGGGATGCGCATGCAGATGCCTCCGAACTTCGCTCATGTCGTTGGAATACCGGGCCGCCAGGAGGTGGATTTTTTCTTTAAGCATATTTACAGGAGTAAAGGTTTTCCTTTTATGCAAATGTAACAATGAATAATCTTGTAAGGACAATAAAAGCACAGAATCTGTTTTTGCTTCTAAGGCGATTGGATTATGATCAACTGACAAAAATGCAGTCATCTTTGCTGCGTTTAGCACAGCATCTAAATTATCCTTTACTTTTGCGCCATGAAAGTATGCGGATTTACGATTGTCAGAAATGCGGTCAAATATGATTACCCCGTTGTGCAATCTATCCGGTCGATTCTTCCTGTCTGCGACGAATTTATAGTATTGGCAGGTAACTCCGACGATACTACCCTCGATTTGATCCGAAGTATAAATTCTGAAAAGATCCGGATCATTCCCAGCATTTGGGACGACAGCCTGAAAGAAGGCGGCAGGGTATTGGCCGTTGAAACCAACAAGGCAATGGACCTGATACCTGCCGATATTGACTGGGCCTTTTACCTGCAGGCTGACGAAGTGGTTCATGAAAAATACCTTGATTCCATCCGCTCCTCCATGCAACGCATGCTGGACGATAAAAACGTGGAGGGCTTGCTTTTCAGCTATACCCATTTTTATGGCACATATCATTATATAGGCGATTCCCGTAAATGGTACCGGAACGAAATCCGGGTGATCCGTAATGACAAATCGATCCGGTCGTACCGCGACGCACAGGGTTTCAGGAAAAACGGGGAAAAACTGAAAGTTAAACCAATTGATGCTTCAGTTTATCATTATGGCTGGGTAAAGAATCCTAAAACCATGCAGGTAAAAATGCAGGATTTCCATCGGTTGTGGCACGATGAAGAATGGATTAAACAGAACTTTAAATCTGCCGAACTCTTTGACTATTCAGAGGTTGACTCCCTTGATCTTTTCACGGGGACACATCCTGAAATTATGAAAGACCGGATTATGAAAGCCGACTGGAATATCAGGCTGGATATTTCGGACAAAAAATTCAGATTAAAAGACCGGCTGCTGCATCGGTTTGAGAAAATTACCGGGCACAGGCTTTTCGAGTATAAGAACTATAGGGTAATCTAGAGATTGGTTCCGAGTGATATACGAAGATTATGAGTGCCTGAAGTACTTAAAGTGCCTAAAGTACTTAAAGTTATACTAAAAACCGGAAATCTACCCTTTGAATAACTCTGGGCACTCCAAACTCTAAACACTTTAGGCACTCTTCCAAAACTTTAGTCACTCCATTCTTTTTCAACTGAAGGATTGCAGTTCACATAATCGACTATAGATTCCATTTTTCCTAAGCAATTCGTCGTGTGTGCCGCGCTCGGCAATTTTCCCTGACTGAACCACTATTATCTCATCCGCATGCTGTATGGTCGACAATCGGTGGGCTATTACTATGGAGGTACGGTTCTTCATCAGGTTGATCAATGCTTCCTGCACCAGTCGTTCGCTCTCGGTATCAAGTGCCGAAGTTGCCTCATCAAGGATGAGAATTGGCGGGTTTTTCAGCACAGCCCTGGCAATACTTATCCGTTGCCGCTGACCTCCGGAAAGTTTAATGCCCCGGTCGCCTATATTCGTTTCATACCTCAATTCCAGTTTTTCAACAAACTCATGTGCATTGGCTACCCTGGCGGCATTGATTACATCATCAAGACTTATATTGTCCATACCGAAGGCAATATTCTCAGCTATGGTGCCATTAAACAGAATAGTTTCCTGATTTACAATCCCCATAAGCCCCCGCACACCGCTAATCTTTAGATCACGGAGGTCGTTCCCGTCAATACTCACCGATCCTTCGGATACGTCATAAAACCGCGGCAGCAGGTCAACCAGCGTTGACTTTCCCCCTCCCGAAGGACCTACCAGGGCTATAGTTTTTCCTTTCGGAATGGTGAAATCAATATTTTTCAGAACCAGGTCCTTCTCATACCGGAAAGATACATCCCTGTATTCGATTTTATCGGTGAACTCGTGAATAGGCCTGGCATCCGGCTTTTCTTCAATAACCTCACTTGCATCCAGCACCTGGTTTATCCTGTCGATGGAAGCCGATCCTTTTTGAATATTATAAAAAGCAGTGGTGATAGCCTTTGCCGGCACAATGATCTGCGAAAATATTCCAATGTATAATATAAACTTGGAGGCCGTCAATGTAGCTTCTGATGAGAGGATCAGCCTGCCGCCATACCATAAGATTAGGGCCGTAACAGCAATACCCAGGAATTCGCTTATGGGGGAAGCCAGGTCGCGTTTGCGGAACAGGGATACCATAAGCTTCATAAAATGCTTATTGTTGCTGCTGAAATTCTGGTACGAATATTCAATAGCATTGAACGCTTTAATAATTCTGAGACCCGAAATTGTCTCTTCGATAAGCGATAACATTTGCCCCATTTTCTTTTGACCCTTTTGGGAAGTACGTCGAAGACTCCGCCCGATCCAGCCGATTAAAAGCCCGGCAACAGGCAGAACAAGCAGGACAAAAAAGGTAAGTTGCGGACTGATACTAAACATCGCCACCAGGTAGATAACGATGGTGATAGGATCGCGGAACATCATTTCAAGTGATGAAAGGATTGACCATTCCACCTCCTGTACATCATTGGTGACACGTGAAATAATATCACCCTTGCGTTGTTCGGAGAAATACGATAACGGCAGGATCAGTATTTTGTGGTATAAGGCATCCCGGAGATCTTTAACTACTCCGTTTCGCAAAACGGCCACATAAAAGAGTGCAAAATACCTGAAACAGTTTTTCAGAAGGAACAGGATCACTATTCCGACACAGATGAGAAAGAGTGTATGAATTTCACCTCTTGTTGCAATTTCCTGGCTGATAAGGTAATTAATGTTGTTGAAAACGGCTTTTGTATCGAGCGACCAGGGCATCATCTGTGAAACCGGCTTCGATTGTTTGAATAGAATGTCGAGGATGGGCATCAATGAAGCCAGCGATACCAGGGCAAAGAATGCCCCTAAAATATTAAAAACAATGTTTAACACTGCATACCACTTATAAGGGTAAGCATAGCGCAATAATCTTGTTACTCTGTTCACGGGTATATTTTCCTAAAATTTCTTTTCTCCAGGTAAAAAACACTGGTGGCTGCAAAAATAAGATATTATAGCCACCGTTGCCCAAAACTGTTCAATCTAGTGAAAGTCAGCAATCATTAGCCTGAAAGGGCGCCTTTGATAAAAATTGTACCTTTGCAGTATGGAAACCACACGACAACACAAAGTTGCCCGGCTTATTCAAAAGGACCTGGGCGAGATATTCCAGCAAATGGGCCGTGATACATTTCCGGGAAATATGATCACAGTTACCAAGGTAGTGGTAGCCCCCGATCTTACCATTGCCCGGGTACATCTGAGCCTTTTCGGTAAAACTGAAAAAACCGGATTACTCAAAGAGATCTATTCCCATAAAAAAGCGATACGGCTGCAATTGGGGAACCGGATCCGGAACCAGGTTCGCGCGATTCCAGACCTTGAATTTTATATCGACGATTCTCTCGATTATATTGAAAATATTGAAAACCTGCTGAAAAACAGCTAATCTCATATCGTTGCATTCAATTCTCCCGGCCTTTCAGGTATAAACCAGCACATCATTTCACATGCAATACGATCCCATAAAACGTTCGCTTGGCTCCGTCTTTAACCGTACTCCTTTTTTAAGGAAAGTCTTTTACCATTTACTCGACCTGTTACTGCTCCGTTCATGGCATGTAAGGCGTGAAATCCGGAAATGGAATACCTCAGCCCCTGCCGGG
Source organism: Bacteroidales bacterium (assembly GCA_025350385.1). GTDB lineage: Bacteria > Bacteroidota > Bacteroidia > Bacteroidales > UBA4417 > UBA4417. Next base: position 5,285 of record JANXXZ010000447.1, on the reverse strand, counting down.
GCCATGATCCTCGATGCCGGTTCCGGTTTCGGGCAATACGATTTTTTCCTCTCATCGCTGAATTCAGCCTGGACCATCCGGGGTGTGGATGTGAAAGAAGAACAGATAGCTGATTGTAACGACTTTTTCCGGAAAATCGGTCGCAAAAATGTCACATTCGGTTATGCCGATCTTACTGCTTTCGCTGAGCCGGATGCTTACAACCTGATTCTGTCGGTTGACGTGATGGAGCATATCCTGGAAGATGTAAAGGTGTTTGAGAACTTTCATGCATCACTCAGGTCAGGAGGAATGGTGCTGATTTCCACTCCCAGCGACCAGGGTGGCAGCGATGTGCACGAACATGGCGAAGAAGATTCTTTTATTGAAGAGCATGTGCGCGATGGTTACAACATCATTGAAATTCAGGAAAAACTGAAAAAAGCCGGGTTCAGCCGGACCGAAGCCCGATATCAATACGGGAAACCGGGACAAATTGCCTGGAAGCTATCAATGAAATACCCTATCCAGATGCTGGGAGTATCAAAACTCTTTTTTATCCTGCTTCCCTTTTATTACCTGGTAACCTTTCCTTTCAGCCTGCTGCTGAACTGGATGGATGTTACCCAAACACATCAAAGTGGAACCGGACTGGTGGTGAGCGCCTGGAAATAAATCCGGATTGTTTAGATTTTATAATGAGGATGGATCGAAAAACATCCTGGAGATTGACCGGGTTGCCTATTCTTAGTAACCCTAATCTGGACAAGCCAAAACCAAAAAGTAATGTAAAACATATAACATTAAATTAAGAATGAAAAAGTTATGGGGCTTGCGATACTTATACATTTAGTGTTATGTGTTAAATGTTTTTAATTCAATTTGAAACGGCATAAATTATCAGTAAAAAGTAGTACAATCAGTTGTTAATTAATTTTTTACAGAAATAGTATGCCCGAAAACCATCAACTTAGCGAAGCGGTCTCATGAGCTCCTTTAAAAATAAGCACTGGCGAATAATTTGAAAGACTAGATACTGTAATCCACTCAGGTTCATACCGATTCAATTATTTGAGAGCTTCTCAACATAATCACCTAAATTTGCTCTGTAAAGTAAAAACAATTTCGTTTGAACCTCCCTTTTTTCTTTGCCCGCCGTTACCTGGTCTCCAAAAAGACGCATAACATCATCAATATCATTTCCGGTATTTCGGTGGTAGGTGTTATGGTCGGGACCATGGCACTGGTCATCGTGCTCAGTGTTTTTAATGGTTTCGAAAAAGTAGTGATCTCGATGTTCAACGTTTTCGATCCTGACCTGCAGGTAAGCTTGCGCGAAGGAAAGTCTTTCCGGGAGGGCGAAATCCCATCAGAATCAATAAAGAAGATTCCCGGTGTAGTAAACTACACGAATGTAGTGGAAGAAAATGCCCTGCTTCGTTATAAAAAGAAACAATTCATAGCCACCATTAAGGGAGTGAGCCCGGGTTATGAAAAAGGGAGCCCGCTGGATACGTTGTTGGTGGAAGGCCAACTCACAATTCAAGCCGACAGCTTCGACTTTGCAATACCGGGGTTCGGGATTGCTTATTATCTTGGCATCCAGGTTAACGATCCCGAAAACCTGATTTCTGTTTATGTTCCTGACCGCAACAGCCGGATAAATGCCTTCTCGGAAGGATCGTTCCATAATGAAGTCATCAGGCCTGCTGGTATTTTTTCGGTGCAGCAGGATTTTGATAATAAATATATGTTTGTACCCATCCGGTTCGCAAGACGGTTACTCAATTATACCAACGAAGTAACCTCAGTTGAGATACGCCTGGCTCCCGGAACTGATTTGGAAGCAGTTCAGCAGCAAGTGGAAAAACTTGCCGGAGGTAAATTTATCGTTAAAAGCAGGTTGCAGCAGCAGGATATTTTATACAAAACCATGAAATCAGAAAAGTGGGCTGTCTTCCTGATCCTCACTTTTATACTTATCATCGCCACTTTCAACGTCATCGGTTCGCTCAGTATGCTGATCCTCGACAAGCGGCGAGACATCAGTATCCTTAGGAATATGGGCGCTAATCAACAAGTTATCCGACGGATCTTTTTTACTGAAGGTGTTCTCATTACACTTATTGGTGCCATTGCTGGTTTAGTATTGGGATTTATTGTCTGCTGGCTTCAGCAACGTTTCGGGTTGATCAAACTAAATGCAGGAGGTTCTTTCATCATGAGTGCTTACCCTGTAAATATGAAGTTCATGGATTTCGTTATGGTCTTCTGTACTGTTTTTTCAATCGGCCTGGCTGCTGCCTGGCTACCTGTGCAGCGCATCAGCCGCAGGTTTACTGAGACAAAAATCTGATGTTTTCGGGGAAGCGTCACGATAGTCAAGATGTGTGACTATTACTTCTCAAATATTTTCATTTAGCTGTAATACTGATTGTTACTGATTGTGAGTGAAAAAACAACAAAATAGGTTGATTTTTAGAATACTACGTAAAAAAATATAACTTTGTGTTGTAAAAGCGATCCAATTTTAAAACATAATCCCATGAAAATCACTACCCTGCTTCATTCAAAAGCGCTGATTGTATTAATCGCCCTGGCATTTTCATTCAGACTTTATTCCGCTGGCATTGTTCAAATGAAGACAGGTGCCGAAAACCGCCTTGACGTGACCGAAAGTTCATACCTGCGGTTGCAGGTAGTTAACACTTTCAGCACCTTCAGTTACCAGAACCTTGTTACTGTTAAAGGGAGTTTTACTGAATTATTTGCGGCTGGGTATTCCAAAACTACTGTAACAGGCGATCCGGAACTCCCGGTGTTGAGCCGCCTGATCGAGATTCCTGCCGATGCAGTCCCCGAAGTAAAGATTGTGAGCTATACTGTTAATGAATACAGCCTTTCAGACTGGGGTATTTCCGATAAGATATTTCCCCTGCAGCCACCACAGTCCAAAAACAGTGTTTCACCCGGTGAATTTGCTTACAATACTGCAACTTACCAGCAGAATAAATTCCTTGGAAGCGAACTGGCTAGGGTAGAAGTGCAGGGATACTTGCGGGGTGTGTGCCTGGCTAACCTGGTGATTTCACCGGTTCAGTATAACCCGGTTACCAACATGATCAGGGTGTACGATAACCTGGTAGTGGATATCCGGTTTACCGGCGGCAACATAAGTAAAACTACCGAAATGCGGAAGAAGTATGATTCGCCCTACTTCCACAGCATATACAACCGGTTGCTTAATCTCCAGCCCATCCCGGCTGACCGTGATACCATAATGAAAATGCCGGTGAAATATGTGATTGTTTCAGCACCCATGTTTCACGACGCCTTACAACCATTCATCAATTGGAAAATAAAGAAAGGGTTTACTGTAATTGAAGCATATACTGATAATCCTGATGTCGGCACTACCACTACTTCGATCAAGGCCTACCTGCAAAACCTGTATACTTCAGCAACAGCTGCCAATTCTGCTCCCTCCTTCGTGCTCTTTGTGGGCGATGTGGCCCAGATACCAGCATTTGACTGTGGTGGCACTCATGTATCCGACCTTTATTACTGCGAATACAGCGGCGATTTTCTGCCGGAAGTATACTATGGCAGGTTTTCAGCTAATAATGTAGCCCAACTGCAACCACAGATTGATAAAACACTGGAATATGAACAATATCTCATGCCCGATCCATCCTACCTGAATGAATGTGTAATGGTTGCTGGAGCCGATGCCACTTACGGCCCTGTATACGGAAACGGCCAGATAAATTACGGAACGACTTATTACTTCAATGCCGCGCACAACCTCTTATCGCATACCTACCTTCAGCCGGAACCTTCCGGGGCCAATTATTCAGAAAACATCCAGACCAATGTGAGTAATGGAGTGTGTTACGCCAATTACACCGCCCATGGCAGCGTAAGCGGGTGGGCTGATCCTTCGTTCCAGATTTCGGATATACCGAACCTGCAGAATGCCCATAAATACAGCCTGATGGTTGGGAACTGCTGTGTTACCAGTACATATAACGATAACTGCTTCGGCGAGGAGCTTTTACGTGCCGAAAACAAGGGTGCACTAGGATATATAGGTGCATCAAATAACAGTTACTGGGATGAGGATTACTATTGGGGAGTGGGTGTAGGACCTATCGTAGTAAATCCCACCTATGAAGATCACGGGCTGGGCGCTTACGACCGCACTTTCCACGATCATGGCGAACCTTACGAAGACTGGTACAGCACCATGGACCAGATGGTATTTGCCGGTAATCTTGCCGTGCAGGAATCCAATTCGGGGATGAAACAATATTATTGGGAAATATATTGTCTCATGGGCGATCCTTCCCTCATGGTTTATTACTCGGTACCCCCTGCACTTTCGGTTAATTATGATCAGCTTCTCCCACTCGGATCACCGGTATTTACTGTTCAGACAGAGCCATATGCCTATGTTGCCATTTCGAAAAACAATATTCTTCATGGGGCAGTTGAGGCTGATGTAAACGGTCTTGCCTTGGTACCGCTTACGCCTTTTAGTGAGCCTGGTTATGCCAGCGTGGTTGTAACAAAACAGAACCGCCAGCCTTATATCGATAGTGTAATGGTTGCCTCCCCCGAAGGCCCTTACCTCGTGCTTGAAAATTATATGGTAAAAGATGCCGGCGGCAACAATAATCAACAGGCAGAATTCGGCGAGCCACTTACAGTAGACCTCACCCTTAAGAATTTTGGTAATACCGATGCCATTAATGCAGTATCCACTCTCACAACCACCGATCCTTATGTTACCATTACCGGGGGCTCCCATACCTGGCCAATCATTGCAAGCAACGGATCAGCTTCAGCATCGGATGCATTTGCCATCCAGACACACGAATATGTTCCTGACCAGCATACAGCTGACTTTTTAATTACCTCCCAGGCCGACACCAGCTTATTTACTGCGAACTTCAGTGTACTCTTTTATGCGCCAAACCTGACTTCAGGGATTTTTACGGTAAATGAAGCAACCGGCGGAAACGGGAATGGCCAGCTTGACCCCGGAGAAACCATTTATGTCACCATTCCAACTTCCAACTCGGGACATTGTTCTTCTTCCGCAGTTATAGCCCAGTTATTTGCTTTCGGTAATTATATTACAATAAATTCGCCGGCACAAAATCTTGGTGCACTTGCTCCCGGAGATACAGCTGAATCCACCTTTAGTTTTACTATCAGTCCCGATGCTCCGATAGGCTACGAATTCTCACTTTACTTTACCGCTACTGCCGGACCTTACAATGCCATTTCAAACCTTTTCCCGG
>JANXXZ010000363.1 GCA_025350385.1 Bacteroidales bacterium | reverse complement strand
TAAATATTAGAACTTAGCCAAATTGATAAAAGAATAAAGAATTTCAACTCCTATTCGCGGTTCATTGCTAGTGCCGGGCTCTTGGGTATTTATTCTGCGTTTATGGCATTGGCCAAAGCCACAAATTTTTATTCTTATTTTTTCTTCTCCTTATCCCCCCTCCGTTCTTCCCAAAGCTGGTTGAAACTCTTTTCGGCAATTACCGGTAAGGTTCGGCGGGGTCCCCAGAGTTTGGCAACAAAGCGTTTCATAAATTTATTCTTGGTCTTTCCGCTGGTCATATTCAGCATGTTGCGATGGAGCATGGCCGATTTATAGCTTTTAAAAATAATTCGGTCCAATCGTCTGGTATAGCCTTCCTTAACCGAATCGTTGCGGTTGTACAAGAGCAATTCATGCAAGTTAATCTTTACAGGACACACTTCGGTACAGGCGCCACACAGGGAAGAAGCGAAACTGAGATGTTTGTAATCCTTCATACCGCTCATCCAGGGAGTGATTACCGATCCTATCGGCCCGCTGTAAGTAGTTCCGTATGTATGCCCGCCAATATTCCGGTAAACCGGGCAGGCATTCAGGCAGGCGCCGCAGCGGATACAGGCCAGGGCCCTGCGCTGATTCTTGTGGGCAAGTAACTCAGTGCGGTTGTTGTCGAGCAGAACCACATACATCTCTTCCGGTCCGTCGGTTTCGCCTTCCTGGCGGGGACCGGTTATAATTGAATTATACACGCTTATATTCTGACCCGTTCCATAGGTGGCAAGCAATGGCCAGAAAAGGTCAAGATCAGTAAGACGCGGGATCAGCTTTTCAATGCCAGCAACTACTATATGTATTTTGGGGAATGAAATGCTCATCATTCCATTTCCTTCATTCTCGGTAAGGCAAACGGCGCCTGTGTCGGCAACCAGGAAATTGGCTCCGCTTATCCCAACATCAGCAGTATAGAATTTTTCCCGGAGTAGCTTACGGACATGCGCTGCAATATCAGCAGGCGAGCTATCGGGAGGCGTTCCGAATTTTTTATTGAAAAGTTCTGAAACATCTTCCTTCGACATGTGCATGGCCGGGGTTACAATATGATATGGCTTTTGACCGGCAACCTGGACAATATACTCACCAAGGTCAGTTTCGAGCGATTCTATTCCATTCTTCTCAAAATAATCGTTCAGTTCAATTTCCTCCGTAACCATGGTCTTTGATTTTACTACATGCTTTGCGCCGTTCTTTTTCAGGATTTTCGTAATTTCCTTCAGCGCTTCATCAGCATCCACAGCCCAAATTACCTTGCCGCCCCGCGACTGGAAATTGGATTCAAAATCAAGCAGGTATTTAGGCAGGTCAATAATCACCTTGTTCTTAAGATGAGCTGCCCTTTCTTTAGCCAATTCAATATTCGAATACTGCATCTTGCCATTTACCACCGCAGTGTCGTACCTCGCCATATTGAAACGGATGGTTTTGCGGTGGGCAAGATCGAATGCTTTTTTTTCGGCATCCTTCATAAATTTATTATAGATTTCGCTCATTGCTCATGTTTTATAGGAATAAATAATCGGGGGTTCGTAATCCATGTCTGATGACGTTATTTATTTAACATTTAATGTTTAGTGTTATTCATTTATTGAAAAAAGATAATGTTTAACATATAACACTTAATGAAAAATGAACAAGTCCATTGATTATGGATAATTTTTTTACCCAATTCCTTTCAAACCCGTATTTCTTCAAATCTTTCAGTTAAGTACTTATTTTATCTGTATTTTATCCACTCTCACCTGATGCCTTCCTCCGGCAAATTCTGTCTTCAGGAAGATGAGAACTGCCTGGAGCGCTTTTTCAGCTTCTATAAAACGGGCCGGCAGGCAAAGTATGTTGGCATCATTATGCTCTCTTGAAAGTTTTGCGAGTTCATTATTCCAACACAAGGCAGCCCTGATGCTCTCATATTTGTTGGCCGTAATGCTCATGCCTATTCCGGTTCCACAGATCAACACCGCAGTTGAGTATTGTCCTTCATTTACTGCCGACGCTACAGGATGTGCTACATCGGGATAATCCATGCTGGCTGTTGAATAGGTGCCGAAATCACGCACCGAATAACCCGTTTCAGCCAATTTTATCTTCAGGAATTCCTTGAGTTCATACCCGGCATGATCGCATCCCAAAGCAAGTGTTTCCGATTTTTTAAACATTGTTCATAAGTTAAGTGAGCAAAATTACACATTAATGACCCATTAGCCCGGATACTCTTTCATTTTAAACCACTTAGCCAGAACTGTAAAAGTAAGTGCATTTTATACCTGATTCATTTACAGCCACAAAGAGTTTTTAAACGCCAATTGTTAATAAGTGAGTAACTTTGTTATTAAATAGCGAATAAAAAATGCTTGCTATTCACAAAAATTCGACAGTACAATCATTTTGAAAAGTCCCTTCAACGTTAGCCTGATTTATGATCGTTTACGAAAAGGATATGAACAAACAATGATAGGTATAAATCAGCTTTGTTATCACCATCAAAGGTTATACAGCAATTGTTGATAACCTGATAAAACCCTAAAAATCAAAAACCAGAATGCAAAATAGTTGTTAATACGTTGTGTGAAAACTGCACGTTAGCATTTTTCAAAATAAAAACCCTCTTTCTTTTCAACAGTATGAACAGGCATATATTAATAACATAAAGATTAAATTAAAAAATATAATTTATTAGTGCTTACGGGAGATTCTTAAAAAAATGACTCAGACAGAACTCATAAAAAAAATAACTGAACTTAAAGAGCAGAAAAATGCAGTGATCCTGGCTCATTATTACCAGGTTCCTGAAATACAGGATATTGCCGATTTTGTTGGCGATAGTCTCCAATTATCGCAACACGCAGCAGCCACCGATGCCAGAATTATTGTATTTGCCGGTGTTCATTTCATGGCTGAAACAGCAAAAATACTTTCCCCTGAAAAAAAAGTCCTGTTACCCGACCTCAAAGCCGGTTGTTCATTGGCCGACAGCGCACCAGCAGATAAATTTGGTGAATTTGTTGCTGCTCATCCCGATCATAAAGTAATTACATACATCAATTGTTCTGCTGAAGTCAAGGCACTTTCCGATGTCATTGTCACTTCCAGTAATGCAATGAAAATTGTGAAATCATTTTCCGAATATCAAAAATTGATTTTTGCGCCCGACAAGAATCTGGGTACTTACATAAATGGTCAGACCGGTAGAGATATGTTATTATGGGATGGTGCTTGCGAGGTTCATGAGACCATTTCTACCGAAAGGATTATCCGTTTGAAAATGCAGCACCCTGATGCAAAACTCATAGCTCACCCTGAATGTAAAGCCCCTGTTTTAATTATGGCCGATTTTGTGGGATCCACAGCAGCCATGCTTGAATTTACCAGGAAAAGTGATAGTAAGAAGTTTATAGTTGCAACGGAAACCGGGATCATTCACCAGATGCAGAAACTTTCACCAGAAAAAGAATTCATTGTAGTTCCTGCTGATGAAACCTGTTCCTGCAACGATTGTCCTTACATGAAGTTGAACACAATGGAGAAACTGTATCTTTGTATGTTGCACGAAAAACCGGAAATAGTCCT
>JANXXZ010000351.1 GCA_025350385.1 Bacteroidales bacterium | reverse complement strand
AGTAACATATAAAGGCTGCGAATAATATTTGAAACAGCCAGGGGCCTTTCTCCCATTTTTTCGATGAATATAAAAAAGATAAACCAGCTGCCCAATGAAATCACATATTGTATCATAACAAATACTGAAATCCCTAGAGTGCTTTTAATGATAGTCCATTCAGGTTTTACCAGTTTGAAAAGAACATATTTTTTCAGCCTGATATTACGCCAGGTGATCATGACAAAGAACAGCAGCGCACAAGCCTCCGAAATCGCCGAAGCTATTGCAGCCCCTTTGATACCCATGGCAGGAAATCCGAAATGTCCAAAGATCAGGGTCCAGGCGAGTATCACGTTTATACCTGCCATGAGGCCTGAAGCAATACTAAGGTATTTTGTGAAAGTGATACCGGTGTAAAATGACCTGAAAAGCAGGCCGGCAGAAGCAAAGAAGAGCCCAAAGATCCTGTAGCTCAGGAAAGTGGTACTTGCCTTGAAAATGGCATCCGACGCTATAAACGGCCGTAACATTGCCGGGCCAAAAGACACAATTACAACGGTGATGATAAGGGAAGTTAGTCCGAGGAAATAAAAGCTATTATCAAAGATCCGGCCTATTGCAAGGTAGTTTTTCTCACCATGCCGCCTTGCAACCAGTATCTGGACTCCTGTAGTAAAGCCAAATCCAACCATGTACAAGGTTATGTAGAACAACCCGCCGATAGCGGATGCTCCCAGTTCCACCTCTCCTACCCTTCCAAGAAAAGCAGTATCCGTAACATTCACTACGTTCTGCGCTATCAGGCTCAGCATGATTGGCCAGGCAATATCCCAGATTTTACGGGTTGAAGGAGTAGGCATTTTAATAAATAAAAGTTAGTTGAATTTCTGTTCCCGGAAAACACTATCAAGACGAACTCTGATCTTTTCATCCTTCGTCCTCAGTGGCCCTTCGTGTTCTCAGTGCCTTAGTGGTTCAATCCTAATATTCGATATTAAAATTATCCCAGTCAAGTCCTACCGTAAATCCATCCCTGAATTCTTTTAACCGGTCATAATTAAGGGAAACTATTTCCATGTCCTCCACATCAGGTGGAATTTCGATCATATGCTTTCCTTTAAAATCCAGTACCGCCGAGTCGCCCTGATGTAATATTCCTTTACCATCCGCGCCCACCCGGTTTACCCCTATTACATAGGCCTGGTTTTCAATGGCACGGGCAACCAGTAGTTGACGAAAGGCCAAACTCCGTCGGCCTGGCCAGTTCGCCACATATATCAGCAAATCATACTCATATTCACCATTCTTATACGTATTTTTACTCCATACCGGGAAACGGAGATCATAACAAACAAGGGGACAGATTCTCCAGCCGTTCAGTTCAATAACCATTTTTTCCGAACCCTGTGAAAATTGCAAATGTTCATCCCCGAGCCTGAAGAGGTGCCGTTTATCATAGGTTGAAAAAGTGCCGTCAGGACGCATCCATACAAGGCGGTTATAAAAATTGCCATATTCATTTACCACCAGACTCCCTGTAATCACACTTCCAATTGCTTCAGCCTGTCTGGCCATCCATCTTATAGTGGGGCCATCAGCAGCTTCAGCGATTGAATGAGGTTCAACTACAAAGCCTGTATTGAACATCTCAGGTAATATTACCAAATCCTGCTTTTGAACAAGCGGTCGGAACAACTGCTCATATTTCTGCAGGTTTCTCTCCTTGTCTTCCCAAAAAATATCGGGTTGAATGAGGGTTACGGTCAGGTTGTTCATGGTCAGAAATTTAGGAAGATTCTGCTATTACCGTTGTGCATGTTAAGTTCAAAGTGCCTAGAATGCCTAAAGTACTTAAAGTTAGTGATTAAAGAGGAAAGTTGGTCGTAGTTATTACTTTAGGCACTCCAAACTTTAGCACTTTAGGCTCTTAATTATAAAATCGAAGCTTCCCTGCAACCAGCATGTCCAACTCAAATCCTGCATAGAATCGCTGCTGCCTTTTCCATAGTTTCAGCTGTTTTTGCAAAGCAGAACCTGAGCACTTTGTGATCCTGCCTGTCATGATAAAATGGTGAAACCGGGACTGAGGCTACCTTGAATTCCTTCGTAATCCTGACGGCGAAATCCAGCTCGTTTTCATCCGAAATACTGCTGTAATCCATCAATTGGAAGTAAGTGCCATAAGAAGGAATGATATTGAATCGCGAATCCTTCACAAGGTTTACGAAATGATCGCGCTTCTGCTGGTAAAAACCGGGTAGGTACTCATAATTTGATTTATCGACCAGGAAATCAGCCATGGCATACTGCATTGGTGTATTAGCGGCAAATACTATAAACTGGTGCGCTTTCCTGAATTCAGTCATCAGGTTGGATGGCGCCAGCACAAAGCCAGTCTTCCAGCCGGTGGCATGAAATGTCTTTCCAAAAGATCCTATTACGAAACTGCGTTCAACCAGCGAAGGTGTCCAGCAAACGCTTTCATGCCTTAAGCCATCAAAAATCAGGTGTTCATATACTTCATCACTCATTATCAGGATATTTGTACCACGGGTCACCCGGTCAAGTTCGGCCATATCGGATACGCTCAGGATTGATCCTGTAGGGTTATGCGGTGAATTGATAAGGATAATCCGGGTGCGGTCATTTATCAAATTCTCCACTTCAACCCAGTTTACTTTGTAGTCAGGAAATTTCAGGGAAGTATATCGAACAATTCCGCCGTTTAGTTCCACTGCAGGTGCGTAACTATCGTAGGCTGGCTCAATCACAATGGCTTCATCACCCGGACGGATAACAGCGGATATCACCCCAAAAATCGCCTGGGTTGCTCCAGCTGTGATATTTATTTCGCCGGCCGGATCATATCTCACACCGTATGTTTCCTGCACCTTGGCAGCAATGGCTTCACGTAAAGCCAGCACACCCGGCATGGGAGCATATTGGTTCATCCCTTGTTTCATGTAGTGATTAACTAATTCAATCAGTTTTTCGGAAATTGGAAAGTTAGGAAATCCCTGCGAAAGATTGATGGCTCCTACCTCGTTGGCCAGTCCCGACATTACGGCGAAAATGGAAGTGCCTGTATTTGGTAATTTTGAATCGATTGTGACTAAAGAATTCATAAAATCTTATTTACGTGTCAAAATTATCGATTATTTATGAGAGGAACCTCATATTACCGGAATGAGCAGATCTATATTTACTAAACCTTTCGAATATACCTTTTAACAACGCTGCTTCTTATGAAGTAACATTCACCGCTAAGGCGCAAAGGTTACGCTAAGGCACAATGAGTTAATAGCGAATTTCTAAGCTATATTACCTCTGCGAATCACTTAGCATCTGCAGTTAAATACAAATTATTGTAATATTGCCCTTTTCACAACAGCAAATCTTCCTTATCTTTGCCTCCTGACCTAAAAACCAATTCTAATATGAAAACAATTGATAATTACGACTTTACAGGAAAACGCGCCATTGTTCGCGTGGATTTTAACGTACCCCTTGATGAGAACTTTAAAATAACAGATACCAACCGTATCGATGCAGCAATACCTACCATCAATAAAATACTTGCTTCGGGTGGCTCAGTCATCCTGATGTCGCACCTAGGCAGGCCCAAAGGGCCTTCAACTAAGCTCTCGCTTATACATATTCTTCCTTATCTAAGCGAAAAACTTGGGAAAGAGGTGAAATTTGCCAACGACTGCATAGGTAAATCCGCAATTGATCTTTCGGCTGCTCTAAAACCAGGAAATGTAATGCTTCTCGAAAATCTTCGGTTTTATGAAGAAGAGGAAGGCAAACCCCGCTTGCCCGAAACAGCCACCGATGACGAAAAAAAAGTAGCCAAGGCTAAAGTAAAGGAGTCGCAGAAAGAGTTTACCAAAAAACTTGCAAGCCTTGCCGACTGTTACGTGAACGACGCATTTGGCACAGCTCATCGTGCCCATGCATCCACTGCGCTCATAGCAAAATACTTCCCGAATGATAAAATGTTCGGTTATCTCATGCGCGACGAAGTGGCTGCCATCAAAAAGGTGATGGAAGACAATAAGCGTCCGTTTACTGCAATCCTTGGCGGGGCTAAGGTTTCGAGCAAGATCGAAATTATTAATCACTTGCTGAGCAAAGTGGATAACCTGGTTATTGGCGGTGGTATGATGTTTACGTTCATCAAGGCCCAGGGAGGCAAAATCGGAGGTTCACTGGTGGAACCTGAATATGTTGAACTCGCAAAGAATAT
>JANXXZ010000349.1 GCA_025350385.1 Bacteroidales bacterium | reverse complement strand
CTCACAGGAGAACCTAACCTGGTCAGGTCGATTCTGAATGCAGATCCGGATTCCGTTTGCACGAAATTCCCGGCAAAATCGTGATTTTGATGAAGTGGTTGTGCAGAAACGGAAGAATAAAGAAAGCACAAAATGAAGGATGCATATATTGAGAATAACCTGATACTAAATCTGAAGTTCAGTAAGGTAATCCGAATGAATGAGTACATTGTAAAGGTTTTTCCAGATATGAATGAATTTTTACGTTCAACCAGGAAGCTGCTATTGGGGTCAGGGTTTATTTTGCAGCTTGATAATCAGGCGAATCTATCCCCGCAAAAATAGATAAAACTTCCATATTTTAGCTGGTTATACCGGATAAGTGTAAAAATAGTTTTGCCGTGCTGAAAAATAGTTAAAACTTACTATCAGCCTGCATCTTAGCCTTGCATAAGCTTTTACATGATTCAGGTAGATTATCTAATAGAAGAAATCATTTATTCCAAAAAATTCAATGCTCCGGCATGATTTTGTTCGTGGAGAAACTGTTGCCAAATGGAATCATTGCTTAATAACTAAAGCCGAAACCTTATAATTCCAATTACCATAATACTAAAAATCGCTTATTTTACCTGGACGTAATTGATTACAACGAAGTGATTCAATTATATACCGAAAAACTGAAATGCTCCTTATAAGCTATTTGTTATTTGTTTATAGTTATTCGTTTTGTATTTTACATTTTGCTCTTTGAATTTTGCCCTTTTCAATAGTCAATTATCAATTGTCAATTGTCAATTCAATCCCCCTCACCACCCCTGTGCCAGCAAATCAATAATATGCATGGTCTTGAGCGGGAGCTTATGCTGGTCAATATACCCCTGCTGGTGCATGAGGCAGGAGGAGTCGGTACTAACGATGTATTCGGCGCCGGTTTCAAGGGCATTTTCAACCTTTTGCTGAGCCATGGCGGTGGAAATGGCTTCGTGTTTCACGGCAAAGGTTCCCCCAAACCCGCAGCAGGTGTGGGTATCCTTCATCTCAATGAGTTCAAGACCTTTCACCCGGCTGAGCAGGCGGCGGGGCTGGTCGGTAAGGCCGTATTCGCGAAGTGCGGCACAGGAATCATGATACGTAATGCTGTGTTCAAAGATGGCTCCGACATCTTCCACTTTAAGTACATTTACAAGGAAATCAGTGAATTCGAAGAAATTTTTCTTTAACTGGTGGTATTCATTGTGCAAGGCAGAATTGTAGAACATTTCGTCGTAATAATTTCTCACAAATCCCACACAGGAAGCCGATGGCCCAACCACGTAACGATTGTTCGGAAAATCGCGGATGAACTTCTCCCCTACTGCCTTGGCCTCATCCCAGAACCCGCTGTTGAAAGCCATCTGCCCGCAACAGGTCTGGTTGTTATTATAATGAACCTCAACTCCCAGTTTTTCCAGGATTTTAACCATGTTGAAACCGGTTTCAGGATAAACCTGGTCAATGAAACAAGGGATGAATATATCAACAGTCATTTGCAGAGGTTTGATTTGCTATTAAGTAGATGACAGTCTGATTCCATAATATTGATTCAGATACCTGGAACTTAATATCAGTTATATGCCAGTCGTCCTGAGAAGCAAAAATAGTAGAATCAACAGGGATGTTCTTTAAAAGTTATTAACCGGGTGTTAATAGTGATGTCGGATGTCGGATGTCGGATAGCGCCTGCCTGCATCACGTAAATCTCCAGATTTGCAGATAAGCTATACAGTCAGGCAGGGATTGCGAAATTGACCCTCTGGAAGGTCTGAGGTAAATTTCATTTTCAAATACGCTCTCTCGCTCCATCTCTCCATCACTCCATCACTTACTCCCTCCATCGCTCCATCACCTCATCGCACCTCATCGCACCTCGCCCCTTCGCTCCATCGCTCCATCACCTCCTCGCCTCTCGCCCCCTCGTTCCTCGCCCCTCGCTCCATCTAGCTCCCCCGTTCATGAGAAAAACCCAGCATCGATATTCAGGTAAAAATGCATGCTTTCGCGGATCAGCTTTTCCCCCGGGTATTGATTGATAACCGGTTCACCGATGGCTTTTAAAAGGGAAAAACTGATTTTACCCGTACTGTCGATCTTCTTATCGTTCATCATGTACGAAATAATTTCGGCACAGGCTGCAGGCCGCAGGCGGTAGTGCGGAAAATGCCATGAAACGAAACTTGCTATGGATTGCAAATCGCTTTCGGGAAACTCAATCATGCGCATCGAGATAAAAG
>JANXXZ010000332.1 GCA_025350385.1 Bacteroidales bacterium | reverse complement strand
CTGAATAAAAAGGAATATGGCCGGCTTTCGGATCATATCGGCATGTTTCCGTGCGTGATGGTTTCGCCTTACGACCGCGATCTGATCAACGAGGGAAGTGATATACGCCGGAAGTTTATCGATTCGGTGATTTCGCAGTTCGACAAATTATACCTCGACGACCTGATCCGGTACAATCGTCTGCTGGATCAACGAAACGGCCTGCTGAAGCAGTTTGCCGAGAACCACCGTTTTGACCGCGAAATGTTGCTATTGCTGGATGAACAGATGGCGGTACCTGCTATGAAGATCTTTTCCAAACGGAAAGAGTTCCTGGAAGGATTCCTTCCGATTTTCAGCCATTATTTCGGTTTTATCAGCGGGGGACTTGAAAAGGTGGATATCCGCTACGAATCGCGGCTCCATGAAGGCGATTACCTTGATATTGCTGCGTATTCAGTTGATAAAGACCTTGCTGCCCGCTTTAGTACTGTAGGTATTCATAAAGATGACCTGCTGTTTGATATCAATGGATACCCGGTAAAGAAATTCGGTTCCCAGGGTCAGCAGAAATCATTCGCTGTAGCCTTGAAGTTGGCCCAGTTCGATTTTACAAGCAATCTTGTCAGTTACAAACCGTTACTTTTGTTCGATGATATATTCGATAAACTTGACCCTGACAGGGTTCAGCAAATAATCGACTTGGTGGGAAAGGATAGTTTCGGACAGGTATTTATTACTGATACTGAACCTGAACGAATCCGACGTTCGTTCAATTCGGCTGCGATGAACCATAAGGTATTTGAAATTACCTCACAATCCATTCAGTTCAGATACTAGAAATGATCCGACGTTCTTCCGAAATAACGCTGAAAGAAGCCATCGAGAAATTCCTTAAGGATTTCCACCTGAATGATAAACTGAGGGAAACCAGGCTGGTTGGCTCATGGGAAGCCATAGCCGGTAAACTCATAGCGCGGCATACCGAAGAGATCTTTGTGAGGGATAAAATATTGTACGTAAAACCCGATTCGTCGGCTTTGAAGCAGGAACTCACTTTTATGCGGACAAAATTGCTGGAGAAGTTAAACAAAGCTGCAGGGGCGGAAGTGATCAAGGAGATCCGGTTCTTATAGTTTCAAATTTGCAGGACAGTCCGCAAAGGAACTCTTCAGTTTCTCATTTAATCTGGCACCACATCATCTTCTTCCCTTCGAGGAAAGCTTCCAGTTTGTCGCCGATTTTCACAGGTCCGACACCTGCAGGGGTTCCTGTAAATAAATAATCGCCGGTGCGTAGGGTCAGGAATTGAGAAATATAGGCTATGATTGTATCGATATCGAAAATCATTTCACTTGAATTGCCTTGTTGAACTGTTTCGTTATTCAGGTTCAGGCTGAAATTCAGGTTGTTAAAGTCAGGGAATTCTGAAATCGGAACAAAACTGCTTATTGGAGCTGAAAAATCAAATGCTTTGGCCTTTTCCCAGGGCAGGCCTTTTTCCTTGGCTTTTTGCTGCAGGTCGCGGGCGGTGAAATCAATTCCAACCGCAATGGCATCGTAATAGGTATGGGCGAATTTCCCGGGAATGTGCTTTCCAACCTTGCAGATACGATACACTAACTCACATTCATAATGCAGATCCTTTGTAAAATCAGGATAATAAAATGGGCGGTTGCGGATCAGCAGGGCGGTATCGGGTTTCATGAAGAATACCGGTTCGGTGGGAACAGCATTATTTAATTCCTTCGCGTGTTCGGAATAGTTGCGGCCGATGCAGATGATTTTCATTTCTTAGTGTCCCAAAGTTTTTTAACCACTAAGGCACTAAGGGCACATAGAGGCACTAAGGAATAAATAACTTTTCTTAGTGTCACTCAGTGCACTCCGTGTCTTAGTGGTTAATTATTTTTATTGATTACAGAAGCTTCCCCTTTATTAAAATTCCTGAGCTTGATCGTTGTGATGAGTTTTTTTGTCGAAAGCAGGAACTCACCTTTCATCATCCAGTCATAATAGGAAGGTTCAGTGCGGAAAACCTCTTCAACAGGTTTTCCTTTGTGTTTGCCAAAATTGAATACTTCCTGACCTTTTGAATTGAAAATGATCTGACCGGCCAGGTCTGCATTCCGGTTAAAAAAGGAGAATTCGTGAAGAGCTTTCATATCGTTTACCACAGGTTGGGATACATTGCCGTCATGATCAGTATATTCAGCGCCTTCGTACCTGTCAAGTTGTGTCTTTAATATTTCGAGTGTAGCACGTGTATCAGCTTCTGCAGTGTGGGCGTTTTCCAGGTCCTTGTTGCAATAAAACCGATATGCGGCTTTGAGTGTACGTTGTTCCATTTTGTGGAAAATATTCTGCACATCAACCACTTTCCGGCCTTTGAGGTCGAAATCAATGCCTGCGCGCAGGAATTCCTCAACCAGCACCGGCACATCAAATTTAATGCAGTTGTAACCGGCCAGATCGCAGTTTCCTATAAACAACAACAGGTTATTGGAAAGTTCCTTAAAGGTTGGAGCATCTTTAACATCAGCATTTGTAATGCCATGAATGGCAATTACTTCTTCAGGAATTGGTATGGTAGGGTTCACCAGGTGGCGGCGGAATTCCTCCCTGCCATCAGGAAAAAGCTTAAGGATTGCAATTTCAACAATACGGTCGGTGGCAATGTTGGTTCCGGTGGTTTCAAGGTCGTAAACGACGAGTGGGCGGGTGAGGTTAAGTTCCATTAATCAGGGTTAAGTAATCAGGTATTTAATCAAAGATGATATTCATAAACATTTACAAAAGTAATGCAAATACCGGGTAGTCCTGCGGATTCATATTCCTTATTTACTATTACCTGTTGTGATGCTGAATTAGGATTTAGCAGTATTTGGTTTTAGTATTCTGTCAGCTTTGATAGTGGCAGCCTGGTCGGAATGTTTGTTATAGGCTGTATCCAAAAGTAATGGAAATGCAGTTATCTGAAAGCCGTAAAAATTCATTAATGTTCAAATTCTGGGTGAACTCATAGGACATTTCAACGAAAAGAAAATGATCGTTACTGAAGTTGAATTTAGCACCTGTTTTGACTAACAGACCAAGATGATAGATAGGTATGGATTGGCCAAATTCATAATGAAATTTATATATCCAGAGGTCCTTATTCTGATGGAGGATCAACATATTGGCAAATCCAACGCCGGCAAAAGCGCTGATTTTACTCATCAAAAACTGATAGTTATAAGTAACCGGGAATCTGAGCGCTATTGCCTTAAAATCTACCCGGCTGATAGGATTGTTATAAGGAGATAATGTATAACGGACGCCATTGTTATATACCGGGTAATCTTCGTGCCCGGGATAAGCATACAGGTTATAGGCAGAGATATTCTGCAGCAGCATTTCAATTTGTAAGCTGGTATGCTCTGAACGAAAAAAAATGTTGTTGAACTCAACCCTGAAACCAAGTAGGTTACTTTTTCCGTAATTGGTATATATCTGGTGACCAAAATTATTCCTGTTAACCGAAGTGCCGGCGATAATTCCTACATGGGTAATTACGGTTTTTCGCGTCCTTTCAAATATGATACACTGTTAAGATGTACACATTTTTTGATGGTAACGTTTCGCCAATTTGATGAGAGATGAATGACCAAGATCCATTTGCCTGATTTCTGAATATACCTCCGGACAATCAGAAAGGGTTGCCAGCAAATTCCCTTTGTATTTTTTCCGTTTAACAAAGATTCCATCATTAGTTGTGAAATACTCCTCAGGCTCTGACAATTCAATTAATTGCTGTTTGTCTGTTTCTATATAATAATGTTCACTTTCATCTTTCATATAATAAATATTTGCCTTTCCTTTTATAAGGAATTCGAGGAAGAGCAACCGGCTACTGCTATCGAAAGGTGTTACTTTGAGATATAATACTTGCCGTCATCAAAGCGGAAAGCGTGGATATCAGATGGGGAATAGTCGGTTGTGTTATCATCCATTCCTTTCCTGAATTTACAGATTTTGGAAGTATTAAAATCTTTATATAAGAGGACTCCTTTTATGGTATCGTTTGAATTGGTTATGGTATAGCCCGGGCGAAAATCCAGTTGCGCTGCTACAAAACCAAAAGGAAACATACAAAGAAGGAATGAGACCAAAAAGATTGACTTAAAAATTTTCATAGGATAGGCCGTCTATAAATATGCAATTTTGGGAATTGGATCATTAATTAAAGGAATATAATTTCATTATCAAACAGTGAAATGGATTTAAAACTATCGATAGCTAATGAATCTGTAAAGATATCAAATGATCCGGAAAATCATAATTTATTCGGAAGGAGAGAATTCACATAAAGGGCATATCATTGCTGACTTACCCTGATAACACATCCAAAACAAACACGATAAACTGCTACCTACCAGTTAACAGCTATTAAATATTCATACTACTGTTAAATTGCTCCAGCAATTGTTGTACGTATTTCAGAAAGCGGCCGCCCAGCGCCCCATCCACAATGCGATGGTCGTAAGCAAGCGAAAGCATGCAGATATGCCGTATTGCTAATACATCGCCATCAACCGTTTCAAGCACCCAGGGGCGTTTCTTGATAGTCCCGATACCCAATATGGCTACCTGGGGTTGGTTGATGATAGGTGTGCCGGTAAGACTGTCGAACGTGCCGAAATTGGTAATGGTAAATGTTCCGCCCTGGATATCATCGGGATTGAGCTTGTTATTGCGGGCACGATCTGCCAGGTCATTCACATCTTTCACAATTCCCAGCAAGCTTTTCTGATCGGCATTACGGATTACCGGGACGATCAGGTTGCCGCTTTGCAGTGAAGTAGCCATTCCAACGTTAATAGCCCTACGTTGAATTATTTTGTACCCGTCAACTGAAGCATTAATGTTCGGGAATTCACGCAGGGCTTTGGCTGCTGCTTCAATGAAAATAGGGGTATAAGTTATCTTCTGTCCTTCGCGTTTCAGGAAGCTGTCCTTTACTTTTTCACGCCAGCGGACGATATTGGTTACATCTACCTCAATAAATGAAGTAACATGGGGCGAAACGTCAACTGACATCACCATGTGATCGGCAATCATCCGGCGCATGCGGTCCATCTCGACAATTACATCACCGGTGGCTGATGTAACCTGCGGGGCTGCAGGTTTCTGGCTTGCAACGGCAGGAACTGAAACTGACTGCTGTATGGGAGCTGCAGTCCGGTTTTTAAGGTAGTTTAAAATATCCTCCTTATTCAGGCGGCCGTCTTTCCCGGAACCAGAAACGGAATCAAGTTCTGAAAAATGAATGTTTTCCTGCTTTGCAATGCTTCGTACCAGGGGAGAATAAAAACGACCGGAAACCGGTTTGTCTTCGGTCGGCGTTTCAGTAACTGTTACAGCAGTATTCGTTAATACAGGAGCTGCAACTGAAGGAGCATCGATTTCGGGCGTTTTTACTTCAGCAGCAGGTATCAGGGTTTCAACAGCTACAGGTGCCGAATCTTCACCACCCATATCAATCAGGGCGATCACCCTGCCAACCTGAACCACATCCCCTTCGTTAAAAAATGTTTTAAGCATGATGCCGGCGACCGGTGAGGGAATTTCAGAATCTACCTTATCCGTTGCCAGGTCGGCAATGGGTTCATCTTCAACCACCGGGTCACCTACCTTTTTAAGCCAGTGAACAATGGTTGCTTCAATAATACTTTCGCCCAGTTTGGGCATGATAACTTCAAAATTTGCCATAATAGTATCAAAATCAATTTAATACACAAAATTTGACCAGGAAGTCGTATCGTTTAACTCCGGAGGACTTACTTTAAACAAAGTTCAGTCTTTTTTGGTTCAAAAGCAACCGTTTATTTACGACCAAGGTTTTGAAATCCCTTGAAAATGAGCCGGAATTCATTCAAAAGTTTGTAATCGCGGGCATAGAGGATATTCAGCCTGCTGATGGTTTGATCAGTCATTTCAATTTTTCGGTAAGCATCAATCGGGTAGAGAACACCCTGGCGGATGCCTGGCAGTTTATGGTCATAGCTTTCAATAGGGTAATAGCCTGACCAGGATCGGATCCCGACGATAACTTTGAAAATATTCAGGAGGAAATTCCCCGGGTTCCTGACAAACACAGCAGTAAGCGGGTAAGTGACCAGCATTGCCAGGCTCATGATCACATCGAATACCCTTTTATTGCGGCGGTTATTAACCTTATTGATTGAGTTGATATCAATAACATATAAATCACCGGCAGTATTGATTGAGTTGCTGCCTATGATGGATAAACTCTCGGGAGGTGCAATTTTAAAATCAACCTCGGCATCCTGGAGCGATGACATCTGATCGATTATGTCCTGGGCCGGTACGTCCCTGGCGCAGAAAATTACTTCATCGATAGAAAATACGGTAATAATATCCTTGATCTGTGCAAGGTTTCCGATAAACCCATTCCTGTCGCCGGCGCCGTTCCCTGCTTTTACAAGGCCGACAAACCCTGTATTCGAAAGCGCTTTTTTAAGCAGGTCAGCCACACGATGTGCTTCCTCTTCTTCTCCTACTATGATAAAACGTTTGCTGCGGTCAGCACTGAAACGATAATCCGGAAGTTTCATTGCATGGAAAAAGAGCCGGATCCCTGCCATGGAAACCATTCCCCAGACTGCACCCAGGATAGTGAGCATTCTCGAGAACCTGAAATTTACCGGTAAAAGTGCATAAACCACAAGAATGATTATGGTGCCTGTGGCAATACCCTGCAGACTTTTCCAGATTTTTACAGGGCGGTCGTAGCCTCCTGAGAAATAATTGGAAATAATCCAGATTAAAAGATATGCGGGTAAAACGAGGGTGTAAAACTCGAAGGGATAATGTCCCCCGTTGGGATAGATAACGTTATGTTCCCAGTACCTGGCAAGCACAAAAATTCCGGCATATGTAAGCAGTAAATCCAGCAAAGGCAGGATAGCCCTTCGCAGGATGCGGTGACCCAATGACAGTGAAGCCCGGAAGTAGATAGCCAGGTTAATAAAAAAAGAAAAGAGACGGGCATTATTTTTCGAAAAATGCTTTTTGGCAAAAATGATCATGGCATTATAAAAGACAAACACATAATTGAGGCTTCCTTTTTTTGTGCTTTCGCCTTTATAATGAATGATACGGGTTTCGGGGAAATAGTAGTTTTTGTACCCGGCCAGTGTAATGCGGTAGGAGAGGTCAATATCCTCACCATACATGAAAAACTGCTCATCCAGCAGGCCTGTTTTTTCGAGAACCGATTTACGCAGCAACATAAATGCGCCGGCCAGGATATCCACAGTGTGCGTTTGATCCTTATCCAGATACCCCAGGTGATATCTGCTGAACCGCTCTGAACGCGGGAAAAGCCTCGACAATCCGAAGATTTTATAAAAAGCAACCTCAGGAGTGGGAAGCCCTCTCTTTGACTCGGGAAGGTATTTCCCCTTACCATCCACCATTTTTACCCCCAGGCCACCGGCATCCGGGTGGCTATCCATGAAAGAGATGATTTTGAGGAAGGTGTCGGTTTCAATTACTGTATCAGGGTTCAGCAATAAAATAAATTCTCCAGCAGCCTTCTCAATCGCCAGGTTATTAGCTCTGGCAAAACCTATATTTTCATGGTTAGCGATGCATTTTACATCCGGGAATTTCTCCCTTACCATTTTAACCGAACCATCAACCGAGGCATTATCAACCACATATACTTCAGTCTCAATTCCCTGGCTGGCGGCTTTCACCGAATGCAGGCATTGTTCGAGGAAGTACCTTACATTGTAGTTGACAATTATGACGCTTAGCTTCAAGGTTGGTTAAAGTTATCTGTTATAAGTTATCAGTTATTAGTGTCGTGTTACTTTTTCATTAATCAATAAATGTTATATGTTATTCATTATTTTCAACCCTAATCAACATTTTACTTTAAAGCAACGCTTAACACTCAACATATAATTATAACACTTAACGAAAGAACAAGTGGTACAGGAAAAGGCAAATAGGTTGTTTTGACACAGGAATATTCTGCTTTTTCGAAATTTTGGAACAGGAACAAGCCATCATAAAAAATTTGAGACAGCAGGCTGGAATGCTCTCTTTTGCAAGAAGATTTACTGTAACAAACAGTCAGTGGTAAAGTTTCCTTTTCAAAGTTCGGTCTCAAATTATCATAGGTTTCCTGGTAACCCCGACAAAGGTAGCCAAAAGAGGGAATATTGCATTCTCAGGGAATTATTGTGTAATTATTTGAATGTTAAATTATTGCATTTTACTTTCACATTTGTGAACCTGTTTTCTTTTTATTTGCCGTACTTTTGCAGTCTCATCAAGGTTTATCCGTTTCGGGAGTAATTTAAAACAGGCAGGGAAGTGATTACTTGACAATCGATCAGATTTCCCTTTTTCCACATTCCGGAATCTTCAGCCGGACAATCCCGGTCAATATGCGGAATGATGAATTTTGAACAAACCCGATGGAATTAGTATGTACGATTTACTACTCCTGTATTTTTCTGTAGCAATAACTTTGATTGGCATGGTACTTATTGCCATGGCTCCTTCCAAAGCTAAGGCGGGACTGAATACAATCCTTGTCATCTTAAATGCCTGTGTCACCTCCCTGCCTGCTATTCATGCCCTTACAGGTCACCCGGTAGAATTTATATTCGGGGGTATTTCTTTTTTCGGAAATATTCCCATCCGGATTGATGCTTTATCGGCCTGGTTTATCCTTATTATCAATTTTACAAGCATTAACGGGGCCTTATATGGTATTGGTTACATGAAACCTTATGCTGAGCAGAAGGCCAACCTTTCCTTGCACTGGATGCTTTTCCTGATCTTTCATTCGTCCATGCTCTGGGTGTGCATGATCCAGAACAGTCTTGCATTCCTGGTTGCCTGGGAACTCATGTCACTTTCTTCCTTACTGCTCGTGATTTTTGAATACCAGAACAAGAATACTCTGAAAGCAGGTTTGAACTACCTGGTGCAGATGCATATTAGCGTGGTGTTTCTTACAACTGCATTTATCTGGATGTATTTTGTCACCGGCTCTTTTGATTTCTCGTCAATTGGCTTATTTTTTCTCTCGAACCGTAACATCTGGCTATTCCTGCTGTTCTTTACCGGTTTTGGCATAAAAGCAGGTTTTATACCGTTACATTCCTTGCTTCCGCATGCACATCCTGCAGCACCTTCGCACATTTCAGGTGTAATGTCGGGTGTAATTGTTAAACTCGGTATTTATGGGATAAAGCGAATAGCTTTGTTCTTAAAGCAGGATTTTGTACTGATCGGGGAGATCATCCTGAGTCTTTCGGTTGTAACCGGTTTATACGGGATCTTGAATGCAGCAGTAAATCGTGATTTTAAAAAGATGTTGGCCTATTGTACCATTGAGAATATCGGGACCATCGGAGCTGGTATCGGGTTGGGAATTATGGGTATCGGATTTGGAAATACCACCCTGTTAATATTGGGATTTGCCGGGGCTTTGTTGCATACACTGAATCATTTACTCTTCAAATCATTGTTGTTCTTTTCAGCCGGTTCTGTATATCAGCAAACTCACACCCGCGATATGGAAAAACTGGACGGATTGCTGAAGCCTATGCCACAGATCGGATTCCTGTTTTTAATGGGAGGACTGGCAATCGGGGGACTGCCGCCTTTCAAAGGTTTTGTATCGGAGTTCCTGCTTTACAGCGGAACTCTTGAAGGGATCAGGACGCTTGATGTTTCAAATGCCACGTTGATGATTTTTTCATTGGCGGGATTGGCCATCATTGGCGGGATATCACTGCTGGCCTTCAGTAAGGTATTTGGTGCCATTTTCCTTGGAAGTGCCCGCACCCGGCTGAAACATGAGCCAACGGAAGTTTCACGCATTATGCTTATTCCCCAGTATTTGATCCTGTTAATCATGATCTCAATAGGGATATTTCCCGGTTTTTATTTCTCCCTTACCCTAAATCCTTTTCTTTTATTCTTGTCTCAATCTCATGTGGATGATATGGTTCAGTTTCAACCTATGATGGCAACGCTGACAAGAATCGGAATGTATT
>JANXXZ010000323.1 GCA_025350385.1 Bacteroidales bacterium | reverse complement strand
CTGATGTGACTGGTGAGCAGGATGGAGAAAATGATCAGTACCACGATACCACCTGCATAAACGGTAAGCTGCACGGCGGCAAGGAAGTTGTAATTGAGCATGAAGTAAAGCCCGGCAGTGGAAATGAGCACAAACAGGAGGTACACTGCAGCACGCAGAATCCGGCGGCTGGTGACGGTCAATACGGAGAATGCCAGAATCATTCCCGCCAGAATGTAAAACATTATTTCACTGTTCATATATTTTCTTTATCTAATCGTAACCATTTATTGATTTCTTCTCCGATATCAATGTTGCCGGAAATTTTATTCCTTAATTCCTTCCATGATCGTCGAACCGGGCATGTTAAGCACTTTGGTAAGCAGAGTGCGGTCCCATACGGCGTGTTCAAACGTCTGAGCCATCACAATCGCATCCGAAGGACATGATTTTATGCATAAATTGCAGAAAGTGCACATGCCTAGATGGTAGATGTGCTGGTCGATGATGCGTTTCTTCTTGCCTTCCTCGTTCACAATAAACTTGCTGATAATCTCAATGGAACCGTTGGGACAGTTTAGTTCACAAATGCCACAGCCTGTGCAGGCATGTTCATTGTTTTCATTATGAGTCATAACCACTTCTCCGCGGAAGCGTTCAGCGATTTTGAGCGTTGCCCGGTTTTCGGGGTATTGCTGGGTTACGTTGTGCCAGGGTGTAAAAAAGTACTTGGCCGTAACTCTCATACCGGTGATCAGCGTCCAGATTCCTTTAAAAATCTCTGCTATATATTCGAGAAATGATTTCATCTTTAATTCTTAATGTTTTCTATTTGCAATACTGATTACCAATGCCAGCCCATCAATACGATGAAGGCCATCAATATTATGTTGAACAGGTTAATGGGGAGGAGGTATTTCCATTCCAGCGTAAGGATCTGGTCGATACGAAGACGTGGGAAAGTCCATTTAAACCACATGATGAGGAAAATTACGCCAAACACCTTTAGGAAGAACCAAACAAGCCCCGGTAAATAATCCATAATAGCATTGAATCCGTCCCATCCACCGATGTGGAAAGGCATCCAGCCACCCAGGAATACAGTTACTGCCATGGCCGAAACAATGAACAGGTTTATATATTCAGCCAGAAAAAAGAAGGCAAACTTGATGCCTGAGTATTCTGTATGAAAGCCAGCTGTGAGTTCTGATTCAGCTTCCGCAAGGTCGAAAGGACCACGGTTGGTTTCGGCTGTGCCTGCAACTACGAAAACAAAAAAAGCAATGACAGCCGGGATGTGACCTTTGAACAGGAACCAGCCATCGCGCTGAAGATTAACGATTTCGGAAATCTGCATGGTACCGGCAAGGATTACCATAGTGATGAGCGACATACCCACCGATAGTTCGTAACTCACGATCTGTGCACCACTTCGCATTCCGCCGATTAGGGAGTACTTATTATTACTGGCCCATCCGGCAAGGAGAACACCGATTACGCCAACGGATGAAATTGCCGTTACAAAGAAAATACCTATATCAAAATCCAGAGCTTGCAGGCCGGGAGCAAACGGGATCACCGAAATGGTTAAAAACGGCACGATGATCACAATGAAAGGGGCAAGGTTGTACAGAAAACTATCAACGCTTTTTGGCTGAATCAATTCTTTCATCAGCAGTTTGATAAAGTCGGCGATAGTCTGCAAAAGCCCCCAGGGACCTACACGCATGGGCCCCAGTCGCTGCTGGAAAGCGGCACAAACCTTGCGTTCGGCATAAACCAGGAAGAGGCCGAAAACTGCTACAAAAAGCAGGTAC
Source organism: Bacteroidales bacterium (assembly GCA_025350385.1). Classification (GTDB taxonomy): domain Bacteria; phylum Bacteroidota; class Bacteroidia; order Bacteroidales; family UBA4417; genus UBA4417. The sequence goes on along the minus strand of JANXXZ010000323.1, from coordinate 688 downwards.
AGAACCCCGATGATTGTCCACTCGATAATAGTAGTGACCAGCGGTGAGCAGGACCCCATTAATGCCTGGTGTATGGATTGACTGAGCGGTGTGAAATCGTATTTTTCGAATGCCATTCTATACTGCGTTTTTCTTTTTATACAAGGTATAATGCAACACTTGTTATTTCAGGCGTTGTACCAGCTTAACGGTCTATATCGGGAATTACCAGGTCAAAGGTTGCCATAATGGCAACGAGGTCGGCAATTTTCCATCCTTTGGCTATGTGGTTGATTGCGAAGAGGTTTGAGAATCCGGGGGAGCGAAATTTTACTCGGTAAGGATTTTTCTTGCCGTCGCTCACTATGTATACGCCAAACTCTCCACGGGCTGTTTCCACCCTCTGGTAGAATTCACCTTCAGGTAGTTTGATAACTCCTTTCATCTTAACGGCGTAATCACCTTCCGGGATATTGTCAATGAGTTGTTCAATAATATTCAGGGATTCCCACATCTCATCCATCCTCAGTTTCCAGCGCATGAATGAGTCACCGCCGGTACCCATTTTCTCGTCGAATTTGATATAAGGGTACGCACTGTATGTGGCAAATAACGATTTCCGATGCATGAATCAGGTCGATCAGGGGATAAAAAAACGGTAAAAACCGGACATGCCGGAACCGGATATCGGATCTGAGATCTTCAATAA
>JANXXZ010000487.1 GCA_025350385.1 Bacteroidales bacterium | reverse complement strand
ACAAATATAAGGTTATTATTCTGATTAACAATGAATTAAATTATAGAACTCCCCTTAAAATTTATCGAGAAGAAAGCTATCCTGAATTAATGTTATTTTAAGGAACTTAGAAGAACCTTAATTGAAAGGTAACAATGAGTCAAAGCAATATGCAGAGAATTTTTCTAATCCTGCAATCATTATTTGTATTATAGGCCCAACTGTTGCTTAGCGCTATTATATTTCACGATTGTTGCTTTCACCCTGATGGGAAACTGTAATGACCTGAATTTAATATTGGAACAGAAGGCTTGATAATTTCATATCTTTAATTTAAGATATTAACAACAGGAATTATGAAAGCTTCTGAACTTGTCTGTTCTCTTCTTAGTTTCATTATGATAATTTGTTGTTTAAATTGTTTCAGCCAGGTAATAGAGAATAAGCCAATTCAGAAATCGCAAGAGGCAGCCGATACAGTTGATTCACTCTATAACATCAGGGAACTTTTTTTTATTGAGAAAGACAGGAGAATGGCAGAACAGGATAGTGTTTTACTGCTTTCTTATAATTCTCAAAAGCAGGATGCTTTTTCACCCGGCCCGGTATTACACCGTCATGAAGAACTGTTTAGGTTCAGTGATGGATCAACAAATCAGGAAATGAGTTTACTATTCCGTTACAAAAAGCTAAATATGACTAATTCAGGAAGTCTGGATTTTAAAAAGTTATCGGAGTAATTACCCAAAACCTATGAATTCAATAACCTGGGGCTGCTTCTTTTTGCAGTTTTCAATAAAAACTATTCTACGTTCAATCCTAGTCCGACTCCTGATGTGCTGAGAAAATAAATCATCTGCAGAATGGGATTTTAAGAAAGACCGGAAATCTCCATGCCCGGAAGATTTAATTAATCAAAAACCGAACTGTCTTTTTCCTCCGGGATCCAAAAATTCAGGAACATTTTTTTGAACCATAAGCCTTGATTTTATTAACAAAACGCTTCAAAAAAACGCTTCAATAAAGCCTTTCAGAACGACGATCTTTCATTTTCCGATCCAGGGTATCAACGCATGGGTAAAATGAAATAGAGGGCCCGTAAATCGCCCGGCGACCGCTGAATGCCGGTTTCTGCATACATCAAACCCAGCCGGTGAAATGATGGCTAAGTGAGTCCTGAATTCAGTGTAAAATGCTCCGTTTTGTCTTTTTTCATTTTGAGCTGAATTTTCAGGTAGATTTGTATAAACCAACTTTTGAAAAAATGTGTAAGCCGGTTTCTTCAATTCTGATTCTTTGTTCCATTTTAACAGGAACTGTTTTTTTTGTTCTAGGTCAAAAATGCATAGCCCAGGAAAAAGGGATTTGCGATTCAGTGAGAGGGGCTGAAAAATTATCAGGCCTCGATTTCAGCAAAGCAAACCAGGAGTGGTTGCACGAAGGTTTATCGGCATACCTTGAATTTTACCGTGAACTCCGGAAATATCCCTTACCCAACCAGGTTCCACCTGCGGTCTGGTTTAACCCGATTCCCCCAGGCAAAGAGTTGAGCAATTACAAAAGCCATGAAATTGCCGCTGCACCGCTGCATAAGAAAGTGGTCCGCCCGAAGAATTTGAACGAACTCACATTCTGGCCTGTTTCGGATCTTGCAGAGTTAATCAGGACCCGACAGGTTTCTTCGCTTGAACTTACCACTTTCTTTCTCGAACGCCTGAAGAAATTTAATACGAAGTTAAACTGTGTAATCACCTTTACGGATGACCTCGCTATTGCATCGGCTAAAAAGGCGGATGCCGATATTGCTGAAGGACAGTATCGCGGTCCATTGCACGGAATCCCGTTTGGCGTGAAAGACCTGATTGCAGTGAAAGGGTATCCCACTTCATGGGGTGCGGCTCCATACAAAGAACAGCAATTTGATCAATCAGCTTTTATCGTCGATCAGTTGCAGAACGCAGGGGCTATTTTGCTGGCAAAACTTTCATTAGGCGAACTGGCTATGGACGATATCTGGTTTGGAGGCCTTACCCGCAACCCCTGGGACCTGGAGCAGGGTTCAAGCGGATCATCTGCCGGATCGGCATCGGCAGTTTCTGCCGGATTACTTCCCTTTGCCATTGGTTCCGAAACCTGGGGTTCCATAGTATCGCCTTCCACCCGCTGCGGCGTAACGGGACTAAGGCCTACTTACGGAAGGGTAAGCCGCAGCGGAGCCATGGCGCTCAGCTGGACCATGGATAAACTGGGTCCTATATGCAGGAATGCAGGTGATTGCGCACTCATCCTGAATGTGATCAATAAAAAAGATCCCTGCGATCCGGGGCAGTTTGATATGCCTTTCATCTATCCAATCCGGCAGGATATCAGGAAACTTCGGATCGGGTATTTAAAAACGGCTTTTGGACATGATACTGCAAATCTTGAGAATAATGTAGCTTCCCTGAATGCGATCCGTAAAATGGGATATGATCTCATCCCCATCAAATTGCCAACTGATTTGCCGGTACAGGCACTATCCATTATACTGGAGGCCGAGGCGGCTGCGGCATTTGATGAGCTGACACGTTCAGGCAAAATTGATGAACTCACGAGGCAGGAAAAAGGTTACTGGCCTGACCTTTTCCGAAGGGCGCGATTTATCCCGGCCGTGGAATACATTCAGGCCAACCGTTTCAGGGCACAACTGGTTACGGAATTTGATGCTTTATTCAACCAGGTTGATATTATTGTTTCACCCTCAATGGATGATACTCAATCTCTCATCACAAATCTTACCGGGAACCCCTGCATTGTGGTCCCAAACGGATTGTATGATGGAAAACACCCGGGCAGCATCAGTTTTATCGGGAATCTCTTTGCGGAATCAACACTGATCTCATTCGCGAAAACTTTCCAGGATGCCACACCGTACGATGAAATGCATCCTCCCTTATTCAGCCCCCAATAGAAATCTTCTATTAATAAGTACTTAAAGTGCCTTAAGTTTGAAGTGCCAAAAGTTTGGCGAGCCTACAGGTTGAATTGCCTGAAAGTTTCAAAAATTCCGTAACTTTAAGTACTTTAGGCACTCCAGGCACTCTAGGCACTTCGACCTGGTTTATATTTCCCTACCTGGTTTATGATAACCGGTGATTGCAGTAGATCCAGATCGTTTTTGTAAACCAGGTACTTGTTATGCCACTGATAGGCATACTTCTCTTTAAAAAACCGCAGTCCTTTGAAATGATCAAGCTGTTTGAGGTTTTCGTACGCAAATTTTATGGATTTTTCAGGAAAGGTATTTCCTTTTTCAAGTCCCGAAAAGGGCGCCAATCCAAGATTAAGGTAGTGGATATGCTGTTCCTTATAATACTGTATCATATTAACCATCAGGGCGTCCAGCACTTTTGAAGGAGCATCCTTTGTTTTCCTTATCAGGTCATAGGTTCCCTCATCTTTTGCAAAATCAGGGATGATGTTGGCAAAGGCAACGACCTTCTCTTCCGGGTCTTCAATATAAATAACCACCTGGTTTTTTATTTCAGCCGGGTCCCAGACTCCCTGCGAAAAAGCAGTTTCCTTCCTGTCGGCTTCTTCCAGCCACTCCTGCGATACAGCCTTGAGTTTTTGGAGCAGTCCTTCCTTGATCGGCGGATGAGCCACCTTACTTGTATATCCGGCAACCTGCAGTTTATTCAATGCGTTGCGGGTCGATTTCTTGTCACCTCCTTCAAGGGTGAAAGTTTCTACATCCACAATTCCTTCCTGCCCGATAAAAATAGACTTCCGGTTCATGGCCCTGAAGACTGGCAACGTGGATTCGTCGACCCTGTAATAGAGCGTCTTCAACCCGTTATCGGCACAATAAGATTCAAATTCATTGATAATTCCTGGAATCTGCGAAGTGTTTTCACATACAGGCCCTTCGAGCACAACCGCGTAATCACCTGCATTCCGGAAGGAAACAAAAGCATTCCCGTCCTGTGTTATATAAATATTCTTATCATGATAGGTTTTGAAATAATCGAGTGATGAAGATCCGAACCTGGCAACTAATTCTTTAGCCAACTGGTGATCTTCATTCAATGCCTGCTTACGGTATCTGGCAGGCCGTATCCCGAAATAGGCAAGTGTTCCAATAAATCCAAGCCCCAGGAAGTTCAGGGTATGAAGAAAGTTGCGGGCGAACCTGGTAAGTGGATGGAGTGAATCATTATTGATCAGAGTAAGTGAATCCAGAAGGTACTGAAAAGATTGGGCGAATGAGAAATCAATCCCGAAATGTTTTTTATCCATCAGATAAAAACCTGCCATTCCATAAACCAGGATGAACAGGAACGCAGCAGCAAGATAATTAACCGCATTTCTGAAAAGTTTCTTATCGATTCGGAGTTGATAATTTTTACGGGTATAAATCAAAAGGATAATGAACGAAGCGCTGAAAATTGCTTCCTCATAGTCAATAGCTTTAGTAAGATGTCCGATCATAGAAAGACCTGCAATTATTAATGTGGCAAGCCAGGCGTTCCTCAAACCGCGAAGCATGTAAGCCGATAGAATAATTAGAATAATCCCTGAAATAAATACTGCAAAATTTGAGAAATTGATAGCCTGCTGGGGGATAAAATCTTTAAGGACCAATAATCGGGAACCTATTGCCGGTGTAAGTACTGAAAATATGTTTACCAATCCTAAAAGAAGGGTGAATAACGAAGGCAACACCCTCATAACCAGGTGATCTTTCTTGTAAAAGAAGCTGATAGCCCCTGTAAATAAAGGTAGCCAGAACTCAAAAATCCGGTAGAGTAATGCAGCTGAAATGGCGCTTATCTGTGGAATTCCTGACTTAATAAGAATATAGGTCAGGGATAATTCTACCGCTCCCAAACCCCGCATAAAGGGAGAAACTGCAAGTAGGAGCGTGGCTACTACATACCCGAGTAAGGCTATTTTGAGTGTGGCATCAAGACCCAGGGCCCGCAGTGCAATATACAGATGCAGAATCCCGCAGATTTCGATGGCTGTTGAGTAAACCAGGGTCATCAATAAGTCCCTGGTTGAATAGCTTTGTTCTGTAAGTTCTTCATAGAAGGAGATCAGGCTGGGAAAAAAACGGGCCGAAAGGCGGAAAAACCAGCCACCTTTTATGAAGGATCTGAAAGTAATAAAACACACTGCAATAAGAAGGAGTAGTGTTATAAAAGCAGTGCCTATGCTGGCTCCCATTTCATGAGAACTGATCAGTATGATCAGTGCAGGTATGGCTATGATAGCCAGCGAAACAAATGCACTGATCCCATAAATAGAGGAAGCAAGATGAGTCCTGGTCTTCGAAATCCCCTGCTTTTCGATGGGTTGGGTAAAAAAAGCAAGGGAAGATATCCCTCCTGCCGGGAGAAATACGCTGATAAAACTTCTCTTCAATGATAGGATCATTGCGCTGCCAAAGGTGATTTCGGCATGGAGACTTGCAAAACTGGCCACGTACATTCCTGCATGAACCAAAAGGTAAACAATGGTGATTCCTAACCCGGCCAGGATCCAGTAAAAATTAGCCTGCTTTATTAAAATGAATGATTGTTGTAGTTCGTAGCCTTCATGTTTTATAAAATAGATGCAGAAAGCTATAGGAATAAGTGCTAAAGTGAATTGAAGGATCGACTTGGTAGTGATTCGTGTACTTATATTTCGGGCCGGCATATTGATAGTTTTAAGAATAAGCTGTAAATTTAGCGAAATTATTTACGAGTTATTAGTGAGATTGTCAAATCTACATTTAGAGATGGTTAACCTTGAATTGACAAGGTATTCATTCCGATCGAGACAAGAAAGGCCTGTAAAACGAAAAATTATAGATGAAGAAGTTTTTAATCATAATATGCGCAATTGTTTTGGTAATAACTGCGACCTGGTTTATTTTCGATTCTACTAAAGTTAAGAGAAACCAAACGAAAGAAATAGGGCTGGAATATGCACTGAAGCCTGCCTTTAAAAAAGATAATCTACAGGACCTGCCGCTCTTACGTTTCGAAAGCAAGAAGGTTGCGGCTGATTATTTTATCATTATGCTACCTGGTGATGGAGGATGGCGCGATTTTATCGATTACCTGTCAAATTATTTATCAGGAAACGGGATAAATGTCGTCGGGCTCAATACCATCCCCTATTTTAATAATGTCAGGAAGCCTGCCGAAATTGCCCACGACATGCAACGTATTATGAATAACTTTTCAGAAGTCTGGGGTAAAAAGAAAGTTGTTCTGGCAGGGTATTCCTTCGGCGCTGAAATACTTCCTTTTATCTATAACAGGTTGGATAGTAATTATAAAGCGAGGGTGATCTGTTTAACAATGATTGCACCTTCCAATCTGGCCGACTTTAAAGTAAGCCCGATTTACTATTACAACCCTTCCAAAAGCCTGGCTGTTCTTCCAGAGCTTCAGAAAATCAGGAATGTCAGAACCTTGATTTTCTGCGACAGGCAAAAAAAGTCGCTTTGTAACTATACCAATAGCAAGGATCCGTTTGATATGGTTCCACTTGAGTACGGGCATCTTTTCACTGGGAAATTCCGCCAGGTATCGGCAACAATTACTGCCCGGATGATTTTGGAAACAGAGAAAAAGTAATATTTTTTGTAAGAATAAATCAGGTGTTGATTTTCGTAATTCCGGATTTAATCCTTGAGATAATAGTATCCTTACCTATTATGCTGGCCATATCAAACATACCCGGGCCGGCATTGGTCCCAACAACAGTCAGGCGAAAAGGGGTCATTAACTGTCCCATCCCAATTCCTTTATCCTTGACAAACTGTTTACTGACTGTTTCGATATTTACAGAAGTAAACGGCTCGGTTCTCTTAAGTATATCGATGTAATCCTCCAGAAGCTGAGGGGTTTCTTTTTTCCAGATCTTCGCTGCGACTTTTTCGTCAAATGATATAGGGTCGTTGAAAAAGAACCAGGATTGTTCCCACAAATCAGGAATAAGTACGATCCGTTCACGTACCAGGTCACAAACCTTTTCAACATAATCTCTGCCTGCATCAATCCCATTTTCTTTCAGAACCGGGATCAGGTAACCGGCAAGAATTGCTGCCGGTTTTGCAGACAGATAATGATGATTGAACCACCTGGCTTTTTCAGGATCGAATTTGGCGCCGGATTTACTGCAGCGGTCAATGGAAAAGGCTTCAACCAATTCATCAAGGCTGAACAGTTCCTGGTCCGATTCCAGGTGCCAGCCTAGCAAAGCCAGCATATTAAGGAATGCTTCAGGGATATATCCCGATTCCCGGTACCCGGATGAAACTTCTTTTGTCTTGGGATCGGTCCATTGAAGAGGAAATACCGGGAAACCAAGGCGGTCACCGTCCCGTTTGCTCAGTTTACCGTTGCCGTCAGGTTTCAGCAGGAGAGGTAAATGTGCAAATGCAGGCATGGCATCTTCCCAATCCAGGAACCGATATAACAGCACATGCAATGGTGCTGAAGGAAGCCATTCTTCACCGCGGATCACATGTGAAACTTTCATCAGGTAGTCATCCACAACATTGGCAAGATGGTAGGTCGGCATACCATCCGATTTGAACAGAACCTTATCATCCAGCAGCGATGATTCCACCGAAACGGTTCCGCGTATCAGGTCATTCACTGTAATTATTTCATTATCGGGTATTTTAACCCGGATCACGAAATGGGTTCCGGAACCGATTAAGGCTTTCACCTGATCAACCGGAAGTGTCAGGGAATTACTTAGAACCATTCGTGTGGAAGGGCCGTATTGAAAGGTTTCTTTTCGCAATTCATATTCTTTTCGCAGGCTGTCAAGTTGCTCCGGGGTATCAAAGGCATAGTATGCCTTCCCCGATTCAACCAACTGATCGGCATATTGCCTGTAAAGGTCCTTTCGTTCACTCTGCCTGTATGGAGCATGGGGACCGCCGACATGAACCCCTTCGTCAAAGCTGATTCCACACCAGCTGAGCGAATCAATGATGTATTGCTCTGCTCCTTGTACAAAACGAACCTGGTCAGTATCCTCAATCCGGAGTATGAATTTTCCGCCCATTTTCCGGGCAAACAGGTAGTTGTACAAAGCAGTTCTGACGCCACCGATATGAAGCGGGCCTGTGGGGCTGGGGGCAAATCGTACGCGGACTTCTCTCATAAATCAGATTGTATTCTGTGAAATGGCAAAGATACGAAACTTGTCAGTGAGGGAAGTATGAGGATGTATGCTTTGGACAATGTACAAAACAACAATTGGCCGTAATTGTTACCTTTGTGGGGTAAATACTATGTAAGCGCACTTTGGCGTTTTATAAGCGGTATTCTGATACTGTCAGGGAAACCAGGGATTGCTTTTAGTGCCTGAAAATATGGAAGACAACTATACATTGCTTATCCGGAAAATTGACGAGTTCATCCGGAAGTATTACAAGAACCAGCTTATCAGGGGCCTGCTTTATACAGTTGCCTCTGTCGGTGGATTCTATATTGCACTTGTATTGCTGGAGTACTTTTCGTGGTACAATACTACAACGCGTTCTGTTTTTTTCTATTTATTTGTTTTTACTTCCCTCGGCATTTTTTCCAGGTTCATACTATTGCCATTGAGCCGGTTACGGAAAATAGGGAAGATTATTTCACACGAACAGGCTGCTTCTATTATCGGAATCCATTTCTCGGAAGTGAAGGATCAGCTTATCAATACCTTGCAACTGAGGGCATTGGGTGAGAGCGATAGGTTGAACCATGAACTTATAGAAGCCAGCATAAACCAAAAAATAAAACGATTACAACCTATACCTTTCACCGAAGCTGTAAACCTAAAGGAAAACCGGAGATACCTGAGGTATGCAATGCCACCGGTGATCTTCCTGCTGGCTGCCCTGCTAATTTCCCCTTCACTGATTACAGGTCCTTCCAAACGAATCCTGCATCACAGCGAGGTGTTTGAGCGGCCTGCCAAGTTCAGGGTGGAAGTTTTGAATACCAGCATGCAGGCCATCCAACAGGATGACTTTTCGCTTAAAGTTAAAATTACCGGTGATGAGATCCCGGACCAGTTTTTTATTGAGACAGGGGCTGCGAAGTACCGGATGGACAAATCGAATGCAATTTCATATAGCTATACCTTCCGCAATCTGCAGCAGAATACCCGCTTCGTTATTACGGCTGACCAATACAATTCCAAAGAATATTTAATAAAGGTTTTACCGAAGCCAATCATCCTTTCATTTGATGTTCAGGCTGCTTACCCGGCATACCTGGGCAGGAAGTCCGAGACTTTTGCCAACAACGGCGATCTGACAGTCCCCGAAGGAACTCAACTGAACTGGAAGTTTTATACCCGCGATACCCGGAAACTCCTTTTCAGGCTTGGAGGAAAGATGAATGAGATCAATGCAGACAACTCGAATGCTTTCCGGTTTTCGGCGCGTATGCTAAGCGGCTTGGTATATTCTGTTTTTACCGCCAATGAATACTTTAACAGCCGCGATTCACTTACATATGTTGTGAATGTTATTCCTGACCTTTATCCTTCCATCTCGGTTGAAGAATTTAGAGATTCGGTTTACGACAGCCGTCTTTATTTTCGTGGATCTATAAAAGACGATTATGGTTTAAGCAGGCTTACGTTTAATTACTCAGTCAAAAAAAGTGGTCAGGAACAACCCTCCGAAAACCGGGTTAAGGAGATATCCATTGATAAATCAGCCATCCAGCAGCAATACTATTATTTTATGGATGTAGCAACGTTGTTTGTAAGTCCTGGAGATGAAATTGATTATTATTTCGAAGTGTGGGATAATGACGGGGTGCATGGCAATAAATCAACACGTTCGCTCAAGCGGGTTTTCCGCATACCCAACCTGGATGAAATTGAGAAGCAGACGGAACTGAAGAATGGTGATATTAAAGACAAGATGGAGCAGGCAATGAAGCAGACACGCTCATTGCAGCACCAGATAGAGGATATGAACAAGAAAATGGTAGATAAGAAAGAAGTAGGATGGCAGGAAAAACAGCAATTACAGCAAATGCTGGATAAGCAACAATCATTGCAGCAACAGGTCGAGCAAATCAAGAAAGAGAACACTGAAAAAAGCAGGGAAGAGCAGCAATACAAGGAAGTCTCGCCGGAATTGATTGAAAAGCAGAAACAGATAGAGAAGCTATTTGACGAAATTTTGCCCGAAGAAGTCAAGAAAATGTATGAAGAACTTCAAAAGATGATGGAGAAGGTCGACAAGGACAAGGTTGCCCAGATGCTTGAAAAGATGAAAACGGATACGAAAGACCTGGAAAAACAACTTGACCGTAACCTTCAATTATTTAAGCAATTGGAGTTTGAAAAGAAGTTGCAGGAAACCATCGATAAGATGAACAAATTAGCGGAAGATCAGAAGAAACTCTCGGAAGAAACTAAGGATGCGCCGAAAGATATTTCCCCCAAACTGCTCGATAAACAGGAAGAATTAAATAAACAATTTGATAAGATACGCGAGGATCTGAAAGACCTGGAGAAAAAGAATTCAGAACTGGAAGAACCGAACAAGATGGAAAAAACAGACGAGCAGGAGGGCGCAGTTGAAAAGGATATGAAAGAAAGTAAAGAAGGCCTCAAACAAAACAAAAACAAGAGTGCTTCTCAATCTCAGAAGAGTGCGTCGGAAAACATGAAGAAACTTGGGGATAAATTAGTAGAAATGCAGCAGGAAATGGAGCAGGAAAATGACGGAGAAGACGAAGCTGCGCTGCGGGATATATTGGACAACCTGGTTAAAATTTCATTTACCCAGGAGGAATTGATGAAAAGGTTGGATGTGATAGGTACAAATAATCCCAAGTACTTGAAAATCATTGAGGAACAAAAAAATTTAAAAGATGATCTGAAGATGGTTGAAGATAGTTTATTTGCAATCAGTAAAAGACAGACTTCCATAGAACCGTTCATAATGAGGGAGTTGGCTTCAATTAACAGCAATTCAGAAGACGCCATGAAATCATTGAACGACCGTGTAGTTCCTGTTGCTAAAAGTAAACAGCAATATGTGATGACTTCAGTAAATAACCTGGCCCTTATGCTATCGGAAGCACTGAAAAAAATGGAGCAGAATATGCAGGCAAAAGGGAAGGGAAAATCGAATGGTTCATGCAGTAAACCAGGAGGATCAGGTTCAAAAATGAAATCGATGCGCCAGTTGCAGGAAAAACTTAATCAGCAGATGCAACAGATGAAAGATGGAATGGAAAAACCAGGGCAGGGACAAAAAGGTCAGAAACAGATGAGTGAACAACTTGCTCGGATGGCTGCCCAGCAGGAAGCACTGAGGAAACAATTGCAGGATATGGGTGAAGATTTGCAGAAACAAGGTTCCGGAACTGATAAAAGCATTAAAGAAATGATGCAGAAGATGGATCAAACGGAAACTGATCTGGTAAATAAGCGGATAACCCGTGAAACGATCCTTCGGCAGCAGGAAATTGTCACCCGGCTTTTGGAATCGGAGAAAGCTATGCAGCAGCGTGAACTGGATGAAAAGCGGGAATCAACGGAAGCAAAGGATGTGTTTTATAATAATCCGTCCAGGTTTTTTGAGTACAAAAAGATCAAGGAAAAAGAAACAGAAATGATCCGGTCGGTACCACCAAGTTTGAAACCTTTTTACAAGGCCAAAGTCAATACATATTTTTTATCCTTTGAATAAAACCTAGCAAGATGATCAGTTTTTCAAACCAGGATATAACCTTCGTTCTTAAAAAGAAATTAGAAGTCAGGAATTGGGTTCGTAGCATTCTTGAGCGAGAAGGTAAACTTGCCGGTGAACTGGCGTTCATTTATTGCAGCGACGAATTCCTGTTGGGTCTGAATAAGCAGTACCTGAAGCATGATACTCTCACTGATATTATTACATTTGATTACAGTGAAAAAGAATTGATTTCAGGGGATGTATTTATCAGTATTGAACGCGTAAAAGAAAATGCAGGATTATTTTCTAAAACCTTCGACCTGGAATTGGGCCGTGTAATGGCACACGGAGTATTGCACCTTGCCGGTTATAAAGATAAAACAACAGAGCGTAAAAAGGAAATGCGAACTAAGGAAGATCTCTATCTGCCTTTGTACCCAAACCTGAAGAAATAGTACCGTAATAATTGACAGGCAAGGATCGCAGCAATTTGTTCCACGTGAAACATTTTAAATTTGTTTAAAGAATACGACGTCATTGTAGTGGGTGCCGGACATGCTGGTTGCGAAGCAGCTGCTGCAGCGGCGAATCTGGGGTCATCGGTGTTATTGATCACCATGAATATGATTACTATTGCACAGATGTCATGTAATCCTGCAATGGGAGGAATTGCAAAGGGGCAGATTGTCCGCGAAATAGATGCGATTGGAGGCTACTCAGGAATTATTACCGACCAGACCATGATTCAGTTCCGGATGCTGAACCGTTCGAAAGGCCCCGCTATGTGGAGTCCACGTGCCCAAAGTGACCGTATGCGATTTTCAGAAGCATGGAGAGATACTCTGGAAGGGATTAGGAATGTGGATTTCTGGCAGGATACAGTTACCGGTATAGTAGTTAAAGACGGTAAGGTTACCGGGGTGAGTACTTCTATGGGTCAAAATATCCGGGCAAAAGCTGTTATTCTCACTAATGGTACTTTCCTGAACGGGATTATCCATATTGGAATGAAATCATTCGGGGGCGGCAGGATAGGGGAGAGGTCAGCGCAGGGATTGACCGAAAATCTTGTAAATATTGGCTTTGAATCCAGGAGGATGAAGACAGGAACCCCTGTGAGGATTGATGGTCGTTCTGTTGATTTCTCGAAAATGACAGAACAAAAAGGGGATGTAGACCCCGGGAAGTTCTCGTTTACTGAAACAGAAAAGTTATCAGGGCAAAGGAGTTGTTTCATTACCTATACCAGCCCGGAAGTGCATGAAATATTAAAAACCGGGTTCGATGAGTCCCCTATGTTTTCCGGCAAAATTGAAGGAGTTGGACCGCGGTATTGTCCGTCTATTGAAGATAAGATCAATCGTTTTGCTGATAAAACACGCCACCAACTCTTTGTTGAACCGGAGGGATGGACAACCGTAGAGTATTATCTCAATGGATTCTCTTCCTCATTGCCGGAAGAAATCCAGGTGAAAGCGCTGCATAAAATTGAAGGGTTGGAGAACGCGCGCATCTTTCGTCCGGGTTATGCAATTGAATACGATTATTTCCCGCCGGTACAACTGAGTTATACCTTGGAAACCAAACTGGTGCAGAATCTGTATTTCGCAGGGCAGATCAATGGCACTACCGGTTATGAAGAAGCAGCATCACAGGGCCTGATGGCGGGAATCAATGCCAGTTTGAAATTGCAGGACAAAGATCCGTTTATATTGAAACGTTCAGAGGCTTATATTGGTGTTTTAATTGACGACCTGATTACAAAAGGAGTTGATGAACCATACAGGATGTTCACTTCAAGGGCTGAATACCGGATCCTGTTGCGCCAGGATAATGCGGATATTCGTCTCACTGAGAAAAGCAATAAGATAGGTTTGGCTTCAAACCTGCGGCTGGAAAGAGTGCTTAAAAAAAAGGATTCCATTGCAAGCGTTATCGCCTTTATGCTTAATGAGAGTGTCAGTCCTGACCTTGTAAACGGATACCTTGAAAAAATGGATACCGCACCGATCAGGCAGAAAGCAAAGCTGGGGGCATTGTTATTACGGCCGCAGGTGTCGCTTCTCCAACTGATTCAGCATATTGATTTTCTAAGGGAATTCCTGGTTATTTCAGGCAATAGTGATGTGGAAATACTTGAAGAAGCCGAAATATTGCTCAAATATGAAGGATACATATCCAAAGAACAGGAAATAGCTGAAAAATTATCGAAGTTTGAAGATATGCACCTTCAGCCGGGTTTTGAATATA
>JANXXZ010000485.1 GCA_025350385.1 Bacteroidales bacterium | reverse complement strand
GAGAAAAAACAACTGAGTTTCGTGAAATCAAAATACGAGGAAGCCAAAATTGACGCTCAGGAAACGATCCCACAAAAATTCGTGGTGGAAAATGCATATAAAGCGGAACGGAAAGCTTATCCTATCCGCTGGGTCATAGTTACCGTATCAACATTAAGCGCATTGTTTATGTCAATTATCGCGATAATGCTTGTAATCCGGATACCCTTAACTCTTCAGAAAATGCGCAACTTTCCGGAATAGGACCTTACTGCCCCGAACCACCTACTGCTTTCATTTCGTTTTTAACTACTGAATATAATATAGAAAAGTTGATATGGAAAATTTCTTCAATAATACAAACCTGTTAAAGATTGGCGGCAAGTGGAAATGGCATTTGCTGATACTGGCCGTTATTGCCGCCATTGTATCATTGGTAGTTTCAAGTCCTATGATTATGAAACCCAGGTTCAAATCAGTAGCAGTAGTTTATCCTTCGAATATTGCTCCCTATTCTGATGAGAGTGAAACAGAACAAATGCTTCAATGGCTTACTTCAAAGGATGTACGCGATAGTGTGATCAATCACTTTGACCTATCAAAACATTATGGAATCGCACCCAGTTATAAGTATTATGCTTCCACCATGGCATACTTGTACGATAAGAATGTTAAGATTACTAAAACACAGTTCGAAAGTGTTGAAATAACGGTTACTGACCGTGAAGCCAAGGTTGCCTGCGATATGGTCAATGCTATTGTTAAGTATACCAATATGAAGATCAGGGCAACTCACCATATTAAATACCAGGAGGTGGTTGAAAGTTTCAGAAGAGAACTCAAACTAAAAAAGGCCGAGATTGATTCAGTAAAATCGGTTATGCACGACCTGAGCTCGACTTATGGTATTTATGAAATTCTTGGTCAGAGCCAGGAGATCACCCGAGGTGAATTACGCACTGTTGATGGCAATGGCAGCGCAATCAATTCCAAAGAGGTACAAAAACTAAAAGACGGAATGATGGAAAAGGGTGGAGATCTCCTCTTCCTATCAACCAGGATTAAAGACCTGGCTAACGAGTACAGCGAACTCTCCCTAAAAAGTGATATTGCAAATTATGATGCTCACAAAGCATATACTTTCATAAGTATTGTTTCCCCGGCTACGGTTGCTGACAAGAAATCTTATCCTAAGCGGTTGCTGGTCATGTTTTATTTTGTTGCCGGTACACTTCTTTTCAGTCTTATCACCATTTCAGTGATAGAACAGAGACGTTCTTTTCAGGTAAATAGTTGAAATTGCATTTCGGGGATTCCAATGTACAATAATCGAATATCTTGACTGAAAGGCTAAAAATATCACTCGTTTATTTTATCACAGCGGTATTCATCGTATTGAATACCTACCTGGTTATGAAAGAGTTTTATTGGGGAATTATAATTCCCCTTGCCATACTGTTGATATTGTTTTACATCTTTTCTCTCGATAAGGTTATTTATCTTGCTGTTTTTTCAACCCCCCTCGCAATTGATATGGGGAGTTACGATCTCGGAGCAAACATTTCGATACCCAGTGAACCATTATTGTTCGGTATTCTTCTTATATTTTTACTGAAACTGATCATGGAAGGCGGAATTGACCGCAGGGTGCTTAAACACCCTGTCACTATAGTTATCTTTATCAACCTGTTCTGGATTTTGGTAACCTCATGCACCAGTGACATTCCAATTGTTTCTTTCAAGTTTTTCCTTGCCAGGCTTTGGTTTATTGTTCCGATGTTTTTCGCCGGGACCATCCTTTTCCGCAAGTTCTCGAATATCAAGCCGTTTGCTTGGGCTTATGTCCTCTCGCTCCTTATTGTAATCGCCTACACAACTTTTAATCACTGGCAATTTGGTTTTGCCGAAAAAGCCGGGCATTGGGTTATGACTCCGTTTTATAACGACCATACCGCTTATGGGGCAATTCTGGCGTTATTCTTACCTATTATGATCGGTTACGGTTTCGATAAAGACTCCGGTAAACTGATGCGTACTTTGTCAATCATTTCATCCTCCATTATCCTGATGGCGTTGTTCTTGTCATACAGCCGTGCTGCCTGGGTGAGTTTTGCGTTTTCGTTCATGGTGCTTATTATTGTTTTACTACATATAAAACTGAAATGGATTGTTATTTCCACATCAGCAATCATTCTGATCTTTTTTATATTCAAATTTGAAATCCTGGATAAGCTTGAAA
>JANXXZ010000254.1 GCA_025350385.1 Bacteroidales bacterium | reverse complement strand
TTTGACATAATCACTTCTGTTCTGTGCCTGATGAAGACGGTCGGTTATTGACTAGAAACGTTGCTTTAAAATTTTGTATTCAGTCGTTATGTCTAAGACCAAAATCAGAAACTTGATAATAAGTTTTAATGATAAGTAAATAATGATACATTCATTTTGATAGGACATTTTCTTTTGAACACGATCATGTGCATTCAAAACGAGCTAAATCAATTACACAATATTGAGAACATTAATGTTTTCCAAGACCTATAGTTTTCCAAAGATAGTTCTTGCTCATACAAGTGTAAGTAGTGCGAGTTAAATCGATAAAAACATATTTTCACTGCCATGTTACATTGTTGACTTTATCAAGTTTGTAGAAAAAATTTCGGTTTTTTCCTGGGTTTGAGGTCATATCGCGGGGTTTTGGTCTGAATTCATTATTCAAACTTGGTTTCGGATTTTTAGTTATCCCAGCAATTTCAACCGGTTTCTACTTAATGTGAAATCTAAAATTCGCAAAGTTGCTTGTGCATAACTTCGTGTGAATTTCGAAGTTAAGAGAAATGATATTTATGTTAAATAGCAATTAAAAATTGGAGTCCAAAGTAGAGTAACCTTAAATTAACTGCGAGTACAAGTGCTACAAGTAATATGGAAATCTACGGATTTGTAACGCTTTTAATCGTGTTTTTAACAAGCAGGTATCCGCCACGTCGTTCAACTTTGCGGGCCGGGTGACAGGCAGCAAGGGATAACATAAACAATATCAGCAGGATAATATGAGCTATTCTCTTATTCAATAGTATTTATTTCGTTATCAGTTAATCAAGCAAAGATAACAGTAAGCAGGGAATGAAGGAAATTATTTAATCTATAAAAATAAGTTGAAAAAACTTGACTAAGAATTTGGTGGTTTCAAAAATATGACTACTTTTGCATCCTCTTAAAAAAGGGAGCATAGCTCAGCTGGTTCAGAGCATCTGCCTTACAAGCAGAGGGTCCTTGGTTCGAATCCATGTGCTCCCACTGAAAATCAAAGAGTTACAAGTTACTTGTAACTCTTTTTTCATTTATGCGACCAAAAATGCGACCATAAGGTCAAAGCCCAAAAGAAAACGGGCAACAATCAAAAGAAAATAAATAACAGATATTGAATAAGTTACACTTTATTATGGTGTGAACTAAAAAAGAAAAAGCCTGCTCTCCGAAGATTGCAGGCTTTTTGCTTCTTAGCAGGTGACTTGCTTATTTTACATTCTTAGCAAGATCTGCTCCGGCTTTAAAGCTGATCACTTTCTTTTTAGGAATAGATCCATCAGCTTTAGGGTTTGAGGTAGTGTAATCAGTTGTGTTGAAGTAAGCGGCAACCATATCATCAACCCATTCAACCGGTGCAATTACGCTGGCTGCACTTTCTGACCTCAAAGCAACTGCTGGGTAGTTGATTGCTTTGTTCTTGATGCAGTTAACCAGGATAATCGAAACTGGTTCATCAAGCTCAGCCTGATTGATTGTGTTAGGTGCCCAGATAAAGCTAACTACCTGGTCATCTTCACAAGTCAATTCAACGTTGCGGACATTGCTGCCTTCATTGTCGCAGAACTGAACTTTCGTATAATCAATTTCGTTCGTGCCTTCAGCAAAGATGCTCTTAACGTTTAAGCTAACGATCTTGTTAAAAGGGGACATGTTTTTGAGCGTATTGGAATACGCATCATTAACAACGGGGAGTACCTGTCGGATCAGGTCAACAGTCTGAGCAAATTTGCTCCGCTGCAATACCTGGCCTTCGGTTCGTGGATTAGAAACCTGGATAGGGCGGCTTCTCATGGTGTTTTTCTCGTAGTGTTTCGAGAAAACTGCAGTTCCGAATTTCTTGCGGGTCCTGCCAGTGATGGGATTTTGTACGATTGCCATTGGGCAGAAGTATTTAGATGAATAATTAAAGAAAAGCGGCCTTGATACGGACTTGGTATGGATTTGATACGGAATCAATATCTGCCTGACTTCTGTGCAAAGATACGGTGGTCTATAATAAAAAATATCATAACATACAGCAATACAGTTTGTTATGTAGTACTATGCTGCTTATTGCATTTATTTGCACATTATAAAAGTTAAAGCCCGGAGGATTCCAGGCTTTATAAATTTGAAATTGGGATAACTGGACTAATAAGGGTTTCCAATTCCCAGGTAAACTTCTTCATCAGCTGCGGCTGAGAGGAACTGCCGGTACTCGGATTCGCCACAGGAAAGGCAATAGAGTTTGCCATCAGAAGGCCAGTAATAGGCTTCAGTGCCTTTCTTTAGGGTTTCGCCACACTCGGCACAGATGCCCTGATACCTTACGGTAATGGGGCGGGGATCGTTGAAGTACTTTTTCATGATTTTGAATTTAGGGTTATTTATCGGATGGATGCCCGATACCGGGCGAAAATGATCTTTTTAGCCTCTGCAATCAGCTGAAGGTTACGATGGAACTGCTGCTCCTGGCGTTCCAGGATTTTAAAAGCTTCGACGGCTTTTTCAAATTGTCCGGGTGCTTCCAGGGCTTTGGTGGATCAGGTCGGATTTGATGATAAAAGGAATTACTGAGCCTCTGAGATAGGGATGGAAGGTGTGAGCTTTCCACATCCCGAAGCAGAGCCAGTAATACAGGTCCTTTTCCTCTTGGGTGGAGGCATGAAAGGTGAAGCAATTCGGGCAGGGTTGCTCCATGGGTTTACCACTATTCATGCCTTTACTCAGGATGAAAAAGGCAAATGAGGTACGGGATTGATCTGGACTGTAAGTGGTGATCTTGAGCATCTTTGGGGGCTTTAGGTGAGTTTTTTGGACTTCCTCTGACCTTGCCTTTAGCACCCCTTTCAACAATTTTTAGAGGAAAAAATGAAAAAGGGAAAAAAGCAAAAAAGGAAACCATCAACCCCAAAAGCATGGAGGCAAAATCAAGTATGCAGGTCATTATTTTATGCATGAAAAAGCCCTTACGGGCTGAAGACTGGCTTATGCAGAAAATAATGAATGAACCCGGAGGGCAGCCAATACGGTGTATAAATATGATATTGCATGTATAATTTTGATAGATAAAAAATCTTGCTTGCAATATGGAATTGTGATACCGTATTGCTGTACTTGAATTTGCTGAAATGCTTTTATCCCTTTGTTTCCTTTTTTGCTTTTCCCTTTTTCTTTCCTCTAAAAATCCCACTCTTTAGGCAACAATCTTAAATAGTGATGTAAATGTTAGTTGGTTAACACTATCAAGCTAAGAAGGCAACAGAAATATGAAAATAGGAATGCCCTATCCCATTACAGGGCGACTGGGATTGCATAAACGAGGAACGAGTAAATGCAATGGCGCTGGCAGCGTGAGACAAAATAATCCGGGTGGGCTGGGTGGGTAATAGTTAAATACCGCACGCCTGTGGCTATGCGCCCTAACGACCAACCGGAGGGCGATGGCGCACACAAATACCGCTTATTGCTCAGATTGCCTGTAAACAGTACTCGTCACTTGTAGAACTGACTTGTAGACAATAACTCAGTACCGGCTAAAATGCTTGTATTTCTGGAAAGTGCGCTGGTCTTAGCAGCTTACTTGGATGGCGGACGGCATTATGTAACATGGATTTTCGTGCTTGCCGGACACCGTAACTGAGATAGTGTGAGAGCAGGTGTCCGGGGAGCCGAAAAAAGGTGTGCAGGCAATAATGCGGGCTGACATACAAGTGTGCTGCTGTGGGGTTGCGAAAGTGATTGGCAGAAGACGACGGTGGATGCTGACGCAGTGATGGCATCCTTGAAGGCTGGCTGGTGAAGCATTCTTTAAGCACTGCCGGAATAGTGAGGAACGAACTATGAGGCTGTGCTATGCGAGGGAGTGAGGTACGAACGACCGAACCTGCCAGCCTGAAAGGTGGCGAAACAAGGAGGCAGACACAAGGCGGCTGAGGACAATTGCTTGCAGCAACTTAGGAAGTGAGTGGAGTGGGAAGGTAGGCAGGCTGTGGCTACTTGGCTTTACGCCCGGAGCACATAATGTGCTTATAGGAAAAAGCCTTGTGTTGCGCCTGCGGCAAGGCTTTTTGCGAAGCGTACCTATAAGCGCACATTATGTAAAGTAGCTTGTGGTGGTGAAGGCAAGGTTTTACCTGGCGCGCCTCGGTGTAATTGCTTTTTTCTGCAATTACCGTGACAGGAAAACCGAAGCCGTAACCTTCCACCACTGCCTGCGTGTGTTGGCAATTTGAAAGAAATTTTTGGATTTAAGAATCTGAATGAACTTATTGCAATCTTTCTTTACAGGCAAAATTAGGGATTGGCTGCAGAATTATTTTTTCTACCAAAAATAATTTTGCATCTGCTAATAATCCATAAAATGGGACTTCTTTAAAATAAAGCTTATTGCACTTCTAACCGGGCAATGTGCTTTATTTTGCAGATGGTATTAAACAAAAAAAGGAGGAGATGAATCCTGAGGTCAATATATAGACTTTTAGGTATGTAGCAGAAATAGTTAAATCTATGCTTGCCTGATTTAAATGAAATTATTTTTAATTTTTCAATGAAAGGTTATCCCGGGATTGTTGTGCCCATTTAATCAACTGTTCTTTTTCATTTGTGCCAAGACGTGCGTTTTTGTGCATTAATTTGTATGAAGTGAGTGGCATAATATCGTCTTTTATGCTGTTAGCAATTCCATCGAGTTTGCTTATTTGACGACGAACAGATAAATCACCAAATTCACTAAAATTCAATTTCTCCTTTGCTTCGGATATGTGCGAGCTTAGCAACCAACCTACAGGTTGGATGTAAGCATACCATGGATAAATGGTATTGTTGCTATGGCAATCGTAACAGGCGTTTTTCAATATAATCTGAACCTTTTCAGGGACAGGTATTGTCTTTAAAATATCTGTTGACAATACGAGGCTGTTAGTGCTTTTTTCCGGCTGAACAAACTGTATTGCAATAAAGACAATACCAGTAGCTAACAAAACCTTTTTTATCCGTTTCATAGCTATTTTATTTCTTCCTGGATTGTACCACTGTTTAGCATAGCTTTACCCATGAAGGGATTTTTGATTTCCTTAGATTCGCTTAGCCAGAAAGCGCCCTTTCCATTATCAGACATTGAATCAAAAACCTTGTATAATACCTGTTCGCTGCCAAATGCTTTAACCAAATCATAAATATCCTTACTCAGCATTACGAAATGTTCGCGCTGGTGAGCGATTTTACCGGGATTATCACCAATATGTTCTGCCATTTCTTTAGCATCAGCGGAAATATCTTCCCAAATCTTTTTCTTATCAATACTGAAAGATGTTGCATCGACTTTGCCAATTGCCTGAACTAAGGCTTTTCCTGCAGTTGAAGCATTCTGTCCATTGTCGTTAGCCAGACCATCCTTAATAAGCAGGTATTGACTAACGATTTCTTTAGTGACAGTAGTATTTTTTACTTCTGAAGCTTTAGCTACCTTGTCACCTGATGAACCGGATTGTTCACTTTTAGTTTCGTTCTGATTTCCGGCTGATTTGTTGTCAGCACTATTGCAAGCTGCCAGAGTTGCTGCAGTTAATGCAAAGATGAAGATGTTTTTTTTCATTTTATTTTAGGATTAAACACGTTTGAAATTAAGAAATTCAATTCTTTTTTTTAGGATCAGGAGTTGAGGGCATATCCATACCAGGCATTGAATTGTCTTTTGCTTGTTTCGTTTGAGCAGGTGCTTTTTTTGCTGGTACGGTTTTAGTGTCACCAGGTGTGGGATCACCAGGCATAATCATACCAGGCATGGAGTTTGTTTGGCCACCTTGTGGATTCATCATGCTGGGCTTGCCTTCGAGCTGTGCCGAGGCATCAACACTGAAAGCACCCTGAGTAACAACTTCTTCACCATCCATCAATCCGCTCTCAACTACATAACTGTTACCTAACATTGGACCGAGTTCTATTGACCGAATCTTAAAAATTGGTTCATCACTTCCCGCCTGTTTTACGTAGACGACTGATCGTTTACCTGTCCACAAAACAGCAGAGCGGGGAATGACTAATTTGCCTTTGTACTGATTGAGGTTAGCATTTACGATACCTGTTGCAAACATCTCTGGTTTTAATTTGCCGCCCTGATTGCTGATTTCGACGCGTACCCTTGCAACACGGGTAACCGGATCGAGCACAGGATCGATAAATGTGATGTTGCCTGAATAATTTGCACCAGGTAATGCCTGTATGGTAAAGGAAACTTTCTGACCCTGTGAAAGGTAAGGCAGATCACTCTCGTAGGCATCGAACATGATCCAAACATGGGAAAGATCAGCAACATCAAAAAGTACTGAACCCGGTGAAACATAGTCACCGTTGTTGACACGCCTCGCGGATACAATACCTGTTGTATTTGCAAAAACTTCAAAATCAGTTTTTACCTTGCCGGAACTTTCGATAGAAGCTATCTGGCTTTCGGTGAGTTTCCATTGTCGAAGTTTATCTTTAGCTGCTTCATACAGGACAGGTTGTGAGCTTTTTGTTGTGACTGTTTCGAGTAACTCCTGTTGAGCGGTTACCAGTTCGGGGGAATAAAGCAATGCAAGGATTTGCCCCTTGCTGACAAACTCACCGGTGAAATTCACAAACAATTTTTCGATGCGTCCCGGCAAATA
>JANXXZ010000243.1 GCA_025350385.1 Bacteroidales bacterium | reverse complement strand
GCGGCCCAGTGGCGACGGTTTTCGGTGTTGGTCTGCGCCGAGTCAAACCGCGCTTTGATCACGCGGGCCGCAGGCCGGCCCTCCGTGGCCGGCTGCGGTCGGAGGCGGGGCGACTTCCGAGATGTGAGCCAATTAAACATCCGTGTCCTTACTCACTGCCCGGGGGAGAGAGCTTCTTGAACGCGATCCCCAGTCCCTTTTTCCGACTGGCCTGCTTGCTGGCCAGGTACTTGTCAGCGGCGATCTGCTCCGGCAATGGATGCTGCTTGGCAGAGCGCCCGTCCACGGTCACCTCCGCCGGTGCGGCGGCGTTGTCGCGGATCGTCTGAGTCAGGTCTGTGGGGTCGTCGGCCATGCACTGTCTCCGTCATCCGCTACATCAGCCACGAGCGGATGAAAGCCACGGGCACGGCCCGAAATGCCGCCGATCGTTACAGGAATGGAACTCCCCCCGAGCGGAACGTGATCAGGACCGTTCGCGCGTGACGATCCGCTTGCCGCAGTAGCGGCACTCGCGGCAGCGCAGAATCGAATGCTCGCGCGGGCGGGTGTAAACCACCGGTAGGTGTTGGCACCCGCAACGCGGGCAGGCCAGACCCCGCTGGGGTTTGGGGGCCAGGTTGGTTGGGGTTGGCAGAGTATCTGGTTTCACCGGCTGCCTCCTTTCAGGGCCGAGAGCCGGATCGGTTCGCGCCGCGTCCGCTCCGCTGGCTCAGTGCCGAAACGCACCCCGCACATCGAGGCGGCCACGGCGCAACCCACCAGACAATCAAGCCAGTGGTTGTCGGGTTTGCTGGGCTTGACGGACCATTCGCACACGGTTCGCCCGTGCCCTTCGGTGCGGACGAAGGTTTCGGCACCGGCGACGTGGTCAGCAAAGAGGCGATGGTCGGCGGCGGACTTGCCGAACAGGGTCAGTGCGCCCGGGTCACCCGGTGCGGTCGCCAGGCGCGCATGCGCGAAGCTCTTCCAGAAGTTGGTGTCGATCAGGACGTGCCGCAATTCGCTGGTGCGCGTGACGTTGGGGACATACCAATGGTGTCCGTAACGCTCCCCCGGACGACGGCGGTAGGTGCTCATGGGCTTCTGCCCAACGAACTTATTTACGATTTCGTGTTATTCGATGGAGGTATCAAGAAGTTGCCACGTCATCACCAGTATTTTAGCATCAAAGCAGCCCGGGAATTTGTTCGCAGGAAGGAAGGGGGCATCATCTGGCATACCCAGGGCAGCGGTAAAAGTATTGTAATGGTCTGGTTAGCCAAATGGATACTGGAGAACAATCCAAATGCACGGGTCGCTATCCTCACTGACCGCAAGGAACTCGACAAGCAGATTGAGCGTGTATTTAACGATGCCGGGGAGCCAGTCAAACGAACATCCAGTGGCAAAGAGTTGATGGAACAGCTTAGCCAGCCCTCTCCACGACTGATATGTTCTCTCATTCATAAATTCGGCAGGAAAGATGTCGAAAATTTTGACCGGTTCATTGATGAGCTTCGTTCTGCTCCATGTTCAACCATGGGTGAACTTTTTGTATTTGTTGATGAATGCCACCGTACTCAATGCGGGAAACTGCATAAGGTAATGAAGGCATTGCTGCAAAATGCTGTTTTCATCGGTTTTACCGGGACTCCATTGCTCAAAGCAGATAAACAAACCAGCCTGGAGGTATTCGGGAGATATATTCATACCTACAAATTCAATGAAGGTGTTGAGGACCAGGTAATCCTGGATTTAATCTATGAAGCTAGGGATATAGATCAACGATTATCATCCCCTAAAAAAATAGATGAGTGGTTTGAAGCAAAGACCAGGGGCCTGAATGATTTTCAGAAATCAGAACTAAAGAAGAAATGGGGTACTATGCAGGTAGTGCTGAGTTCCCGTTCACGGATGGAAAAAGTGGTTAGCGATATTGTGTTCGATTTCAGTGTTAAACCCAGGTTGAGCTCTCACATTGGCAATGCTATCCTGATTGCTGGCAGCATATACGAAGCCAGCAGGTACTATGAAATGTTCCAGCAAACGGAGTTTAGAAACCGTTGCGCATTGATTACATCCTATAGTCCGACAACCGGGGATATAAATACAGAAGATACTGGTGCCAATACTGAAACAGACAAAGAATTCATTTATAAGATCTACACCGACCTGTTGAAGGACGTTGCACCCGCCCAGGGAAAAACCAAAACGGAGACCTATGAGGACAGGGCAAAAACCAAATTCGTAAAAGAACCGGCCCTGATGCGCCTGCTGATTGTAGTGGACAAACTACTCACAGGCTTTGATGCCCCGGCCTGCACATACCTGTATATTGATAAAAGCATGCAGGATCATGGTTTATTCCAGGCAATTTGCCGGGTAAATCGCCTGGATACTGAGGATAAGGAGTACGGATACGTAGTGGATTATAAGGACCTCTTTAAAAAGGTTGAAAATGCCGTGGCTGTTTATACATCCGAGCTGGATTATGACCAATTTAAACCGGAAGATTGCCAGATACTACTTCAGGATAGACTGAAAATAAGCCGGGAAAGGTTAGACAATGCCCTTGAAGAAATTGCCTTGTTATGTGAGCCGGTGCCACCGCCTAAGTCAAAACTGGATTATCAGCATTATTTCTGTGGTAATACCGAAATACCTGAAGCATTAAAGAATACAGAATTGCAGCGGACAGCCCTGTATAAGGCTACGGTTGCCTTGATAAGGGCATATGCCAATATCTCTGCCGATATGGACCAGGCCGGTTATTCAGCATCAGAGCAGGATGAAATCGCTAAGAAGGTTGATTTTTATTTGAAACTGAGGGAAGAGATACGAATGGCCAGTGGTGAAACACTGGATATGAAGGCATACGAAGCAGACATGCGTCATTTGATCGACTATTATATCCAGGCTGATGAACCCCGGCAGATTTCGCCCTTTGGCGATTTGTCTCTCATTGAATTAATAGTTGAAAGCGGGATTGCTGATTCGATCAACAGCATGCCTCCCGGCATAAAAGGAAACCAGCAAGCTGTGGCAGAGACCATTGAAAATAACGTCAGGCATAAGATCATGCAGGACCATTTGATCGATCCGGCTTTTTTTGAAGAAATGAGCTCACTCCTCAACGAAGTGATAAAGGAGCGAAGAGCAAAAGCCATCAGCTACGAAGAGTATCTTAAAAAGATTGCCGCACTGGCTGCAAGAGTGCATTCAGGTTTAAAACCTACTACGCCCCCATCATTAAGAACACCAGCTCAAAGAGCGCTCTATAACAACCTTCATGAGAATGAAGAATTGGCGCTAATATTACACGGTAACATTATGGACCGAAAACCAAACGGGTGGCGGGGCATTGATACCCGGGAGAAGGTTGTAAAACAGGCCATTTATAATGTGCTGGGGAGTGTAGAGGAAACCGAACGGATATTTGAAATTGTGGTAAAGCAAACTGAGTATTAACATGGAGCAATTACATCTGAATGATTTAATTATCGATGTAGTGTTGAAGGACATTAAGAATGTTCATCTCAGCGTATATCCGCCTTATGGCAGGGTACGTATTGCAGCGCCTGTCAGGATGAACATGGATACAATCCGGATTTATGCCATTTCAAAATTAGGTTGGATAAAGAAACAACAGCAGAAGTTTCTTGCCCAGGTGCGTGAAACTCCCAGGGAATATTTATTTAAGGAAGGGCATTACTTCTTGGGCATGCGTTACCTGTTAAAGATAATCGAGCATGATGCTCCTGCTTTTGTTGTCCTCAAGCATCATACGCTTGAACTGTATATTCGCCCAAACACGGATATTCCGAAGAGACAGATCATTATGGATGAATGGTACCGGCAGGAGCTAAAAGAGCTGGTTCCACCCATCATAGAGAAGTGGGAGAAACTAATGAAGGTATCGCTCAATGAATTTGCTGTAAAGAAAATGAAAACCAAATGGGGGACCTGTAACCGGGAAGCCGGGCGCATGTGGTTAAACCTGGAATTGGCTAAAAAACCAGTGCATTGCATTGAATATATTATTGTTCATGAGCTGGCCCACTTGCTTGAACACACCCACAATGACAAATTTATTACCATCATGAATAACTTCCTCCCGGAATGGAAGCACCTGAAAAATGAACTGAATAGCTTACCGGTCAGCCATTCTAATTGGGAATATTAAAAGCTACTCCAGCAAAACATTCCAAATATCCAGTCTCCTCCGATTCTGATTGACAACTTAAAGCGTTTATTGCCTATTGATTTACAGAAATCAATGGAAAATGTGGCAAAGTGGTTAAGTTAGTCGACATTTCCGGTTACCGGATCTTTATCATTTTCTCCGTCACTGATTTATCACCTGCGTTGATCCGGAGATAATACATTCCTGCCGGAAAGCCTTCAGTTGTCCAGTTTACCTGGTAAGTTCCCGGAACCCGCTGTTCATCCGGTAAGGCTTTCACGGTCTGCCCCAGGCTGTTCATTACAGCGATATTCACCCTGGCCGGGTCTTTTAGGGTATAGCTGATTGTAAACTTAGTGGAGGAAGGATTTGGGAAAATACTTACAGCTAAATCCTGTGATAACTGCTGGTTTATACCTGTTGGAAAGGTGGTGGTATCATATCCGCCCGAATAACAGGTCAGGACACCCTGCCTTTCACCAACCAGCATTTCCATAGTACCGTCACCTGTTATATCCGGGATGGCATTGATCGCGTCCACGGCATCCTGCGCAGGTACAGATGCAAGGATAGATCCGTTGGCCCCATCAAGGAAATAGCCGAAATTATTATCGTAAAGAGTCCCGATAATGGCATCGTTGGTGCCGTCAAAATTGATATCATGAATATTGGCCACGCACCAGGACTGGTCAGCAAGGGGCTGATTCCAGATTTTAGTGCAGGTTTTCCCGTCCACAATAACCCCGTTGGTCCCGCTATGCCCTACCAGAATATCTTTAAACCCATTCTTATTCACATCCCCCATTTCAGCAAAGCGCAGAATGATAACAGACCCCAGGCTAAGATCATGAATCTTGGTGCCGTTTGCGGCATTCAAAAGGACTACCCTTCCGCCGAAGTCGCCGGCAGCAATGTCTTTCTTTCCATCGGCGTTAATATCGTCAAGTTGCAGCAGGGCCCATACTGAACTGCCGGGTGTGGTATAAGTCCATTTAACCGCACCATTGGTGCCGTCAATGCCAAACACTTTGCCAACAGTTTCCTGGGCGTTTGTCGCTCCTGCCACAACATCTGGCTTGCCGTCGCCGGTAAAGTCTTCTACTCCTATAACTGAAAAAACGGCTCCTCCCACCGGCCTTTGCCAGATGGAGTTCCCGGTCTTTCCATCCAGGCAATACACTCTCATTGGTCCGGTGCCGTTGCCGTCATCACCGGTGGCTGCGAGCACATCCGGGAAACCGTCTGAATTATAATCAAACCGGCTGTCGACCTGGTATACCCACCCGCCATCGCCATACTCATGGGTGTCGTGCTTCCAAAGCTGTTGCCCGGTTTTTCCGGATAAAGCAATGATGGATTCATCGCCCCATGCTGAACCGATAATCACATCGCGGTAGCCATCCTGGTTGATATCATCAATGGTTGAAATACTGTTTTGATTATACACCGCACCGGAATAAATTTCATGCGACCACAATACATCACCTTCCACCGAAGCATTTCCATTGAAACAGCGGATAAAGTTGTCTTCTGAACCCACTATGACATCATCTACTCCATCCCCGGTAATATCAGCCAGGGGCATGATCGATTTGGGACTATTGTCAAACCCGGCATTGATGGTATACTGCCACAATTCGGTTCCGATAGGGTAATCAGTCACAACGCCTGTCCCGCTTAAGTTTATGCTGTCAATACTCCCGCCGGATGCATTCGAGGTTAGGGCAATAATTCCACTATAATCTGTGCCTTCGGTCGGGTGGAACCAAACGCCTAACCTTACGGTGCTTAGTGATGATATATTCAATGGAAGCGAAACGGAGTCATCCATAAAGAAATGTTCATCATTAATAGCAAGTGAAGTTATCTGCAGGTTCTGGCTACCGTTATTGGTGACCGGCATGTACCAGCGCGAATAGGCTCCTGCCCGCCGGTTTCCCCAGTCGTGGGATGTAGCGGGCAGCAGGATATGGGGTCCCGGATACATCCCCATCCCGGTAAGTGTAACATTTACTGCCGGGGTCACAGGATCGCTGGAGTTGATGACCACCTGGGTGTTCAGGGGAACCGGCTCAACGGGAATATATTTCAGCGGGATATTCAATGCATTTCCCTGCGTGATGGTCTGGGGAAAGGACAAGGTTGTGGAAACAGGCTGACCGGCAGGTATGATGATGCTGTTAATGGTAAGATTAGCGGTTCCCGTATTCTGAACCAGGCAGTTCCAGGTTAAGGAATTGCCGATAGCCACGGAACCATAATTGTGTGAAGTTACCGGCACATTGATCACTGCCGTGCCGGAAGCCGAGAGGTCCACTTTATAAAGGGTGCTGGTTGATCCTCCATACATCCCGTCGCAGTACCAGAGATAGGTTCCGTCGAATACAATTCCTGCAGGATTTATTCCGGCAGAGGCATGGGATTCGAGGAGCGTCCCGGTTGAAGTCACCTTATACAGGTAGTTGGCATAATAATCGGCTATCCACAGGTCGTTATCCTGCTTGCAGATATCCCAGGGCTGGTTGGCCGGGGGTGTAAACTGGGAGATAATGGAGCCGCTGGCGGAAATGTGGTAAATGGTGCCGTTGTCAGGGTAGTAGGTGCACACCCACCAGGAACCGTTATCCCAGGCACAGCCTGACATATAATGATCGGGCAGGGTAAGTGTGGTAACGGTGGAGCCGGACATGCTGAATTCGAGCAGGCTGGAAGGGTCACTGGAATTACCGGGCTGATTGATGGTTACCAGGTTAGGGCTTTTATAGGTCAGGCCATAAGCATCTTCGAACGGACCGGTGCATTGCAGGACGCTGTTTCCGGTAGTAGGATCAAATTTATAGACCTTGTTACCGTTCAGGCCGTATATGCCGAAATAGATATAGTTGCCGTCCCACGCCAGCCCCGATGCCTTGCCGGGAATGGTATAGGAAGCAACGATTCCCCAACCCTGGGTTGATTGGGATGAGTTCTGGGCTTTGGAAGATAATCCTGAAATTGTGAGCAGGAACATTAGAACCGTGAAAAAGTAGGGTTGTTTTTTCATGAGTCTTATTAGTTGATTTTAACTATATTATCAACTAAATTAATAAGATTTGAAATCAAAGTATCAGTTCTTAAAATAATTTACCCTGATTCCCTTGCCTGGGATCAATGAATTAATAAAAACTCATCACTTCCATTGCTTTGGAAAGAGCTGAAGAAAAAGAAAGATGGAATATGAACCGTTGGAATTTCCCTGCTTTAGGGTATTCCATCGTTGAGATATCTTATCCGGTGCGGTGATGTTATTGCTTGACGAGTTTCTTTATAAGCCAACCGTCATCAGTCAGGAGCCTCAAAAGATATACTCCGGCGGGTAATTGATGCACATCAATAGCGGTAACAGGTTCCTTGATTTCCCGGGAAAATACCTCCTGCCCGTTCAGGTTCAGTATGGATAGCAGGCTTTTCAATTGGATTGCGGGTGTTTCGATGGTGATGAGGCCGGGGGTGGGGTTGGGGTAGATTGTTAAATCTGATTGTGGACTGATTTCAATACCCACGTGGCACGCCTCTTCCACTTCCTGACGGCTGTAGCAGCCAGGGGCATTATCATGGATATCAATATTGCCATTCGGTGTCACCAGGTAATCACATATACTTTGCGTTTCGCAGGCGGATAAAGATTGATTTAGACTAATTTCAAGATTTCCACCAATTAAAGAGACATTCTCTAGTCCTGAGATACTGCTTAACGATTGATTACCACCGTTATTAATACCTCCAATCCTCAGGTCTCCCCCAATAATGCTAAGATTTTCTAATCCTGAGAAGTTTGTTAGGGATGGATTACCTCCTATAAAGAAGCTTCCTCCAATAGATGTCAGATTCTCTAATCCTGATAAGCTAGTTAAGGATTGAATTCCATTACCCATTCCTCCTCCAATCACCAGGTCTCCAGCTATAGTAGTCAGATTTTCCAATCCCGTCAGGTTAGTCAATGAACTTCGATATAAATATAGCCCCCCTCCAATGGAAGTTAAGCCTCCCAAACCGTCAAGGCTGGTAAGAGATGAATTTCCGCAAAAACCTCCATCTCCAAGTGATACACTTCCTC
>JANXXZ010000234.1 GCA_025350385.1 Bacteroidales bacterium | reverse complement strand
CCTCATGGGGACACCGGTTTAACCGGACGAAAAATTATTGTCGATACCTATGGCGGCAAAGGTGCGCATGGCGGAGGCGCATTCTCAGGAAAAGACTCCTCCAAGGTTGACCGTTCAGCCGCCTACGCGGCGCGGCATATCGCCAAGAACCTGGTTGCGGCTGGTGTTGCCGACGAAGTGCTGGTGCAGGTTGCCTATGCTATCGGGGTTGCCGAACCTGTTGGGCTGTATGTGAACACATACCGCACTGGCAAAGCAAAAGGAGCTGATGGCAGGAAACTCACCGACGGGCAGATTGCTGTGAAGGTAAATAAGATTTTCGATATGCGTCCCTATGCCATTGTTCAACGTTTCGGGCTCAAGAATCCGATTTTTGAAAGGACTGCTTCTTACGGTCATTTCGGACGCGATTATTATAAGGCAGAAGTTGAAGTATACTACAGCAATGGTTCGACCCGCACAGAGAAAATAAACGGCACCGAGAAGTACTTTAAGGAAGTTCAGTTCTTTGGCTGGGAGAAGATGGATTATGTTGATACGATTAAGAAAGAATTCGGTTTGTAAAATCCTGCCTTACCTGTTAAAAGAGGCTGTCTCCGAAGTCATTTGTGCACTTTTGTACAATCCTTTGGTTCCATTTGTGGTTAAGTTAATTAATTGAAGCACAAAGGATCACTAAGTACACACAAAGGGTTACAAAGTTAAAGAACAAAAATTATCTGCTGTTCAGACAACTTCTATATTTTATTGAAACAATCTGACTAGTGCTGCACGACTACCCGTTTTGTCTCCAGCCTGCCACTAATTGTCCGGCAGACTGCCTGGTAAATTCCATTTTTACAACTCCTCAGGTCAAGATTGTATTCATTTCCCTTTATTCCACCTGGCGACTGAAGAATTAACCTGCCCTGCAGATCAAACAGGCTGATCCCGGTAAGCTGGTCGCTTACCGAATTAAATGTAAATTTCAGCATGCCGGAAGTTGGAACAGGAAAGACATTTACCTGGTGGTATTCTGCTTCGGGAATACCAACCCCGCTGATATGATAATTGATTGTAACTCTCGCCTCTACCGGCAGGGGGAATGAGGTATGATCATAAAAGAGATAGGTAATGGATGAAAAACCTGGCGGAACGGGTTTTTCGTTCCTGAAAAAGTGATCATAATGAGTCACAAAACTGCTGTCGCCAACACCGGCGGGAATAGTATCGGCAATATCGGTTGAATCGGCATCAGGCCAGCACCTGGGGTTGAGGCAAAAATAGTTTGACGTACTATCTACCAACTGGTTGATAATCTTTTTCATGAAAATAGCCAAAGGCTTACTCGTATTGTTATAAATTCTCAAATGTGCCGACAACTCCATGGTTGTAAGGTCGCTGGTAAAAACCGTGATCACTGAATCATTCACCTGCTTGTCCCCGTTATTATAGTCCTTCAAAATCAATTGCTGGGCGTGTAGGATTGAAAAAACAAACACGAAGGCAATAAGCATTATCAAGACCTTACTCCAAAATAACTTCATCCAGGTTATCATATCTAACAAGTTGTATATAAATTATTATATCCAAAAACAGACCGCGATAAGCGGCCTGTTAAAGGTAGAAGTCAGTAATTAACGATTTATAACCAGTTTCCTTGAAGAGGTCACTTTATTGTTGAGAACCAGATAATAAACATACAATCCGGCTGGTAAACCCGATGTATTGACAATCGCTTTACCCGATGCCTGCTCAAGTTTTACATTCCGCATTTCTGTCCCCAGCAGGTTCCGGATACTTATAGAAGCAGAGGTTACTGAAGGTGGCAGTATATAATCAAATTTTGCGGTTGTAGTAACAGGGTTAGGATAGGGAGCGCTCAAAATTTTTGACATACTGTATTCTTCAATACCGGTATACCCGCAAACAAAATTTACAATAACACTCACTGAATTGGAAATGTTCGAGGCTTCATAAAAGGTGTACTGAATTCTTGAAGTACCTTTATTGAAGACTCCTGTCGGGTTTTCATAGGAATAATGTGCAATAAAAGTGCTGTCCCATTTTCCTCTCTGAATATTCACATACACGGATCCGGTATCCACAAAGGGAGGATAACAGGCGCCCCAGCAGAAATAATTTTCAGTATTGGGAATAACAGAAAGGTTAGTCCTTGCACAATTTACCTCCAGGTCACCATTCGTAAGGTTTTTTACAAATAATACACAGGGAATCTCAGACGAAGCCATTGGGTTCCTGAGTATAGTAATTTCAGCGCCATTGGCTAACACACCTGAACTATCGGCTAATTGCAGGGATTGTCCGAATGATACAGCCGACAGTGTCATTAAAAGAACAATTAATTGTAATACAAGTAGCTTTCTTTTCATTGCTGGTGTTTATTGGTGAATTATATACAGTTGCAGATTATATTCATTCCTGATTCAACGTTCATCATTAGCTGTATTTAACTGCCTCGCCTTAATAACTTAGGAAACAGACTGATTTTCATACGGGAGTTAAAAGTAAACTATTCAT
>JANXXZ010000232.1 GCA_025350385.1 Bacteroidales bacterium | reverse complement strand
CTGCCGGGAAAGTCCAGGTATAAGTAACCCCGGGCACATTAGGAACGCTGTAATTTTGTGATGACCCCTGGCAGGGAGCAGTGTTACCACTTATAATCCCTGGTTGGGCAGGAACGGTTACAGGATTTACGGCCAATGTTTGTGAAGCTCCACTAATATTACAGGCATTTGATGGTGTAACAATGATATTTCCTGCTCCGGTCCCGACTGTAACAGTTACCGGATTGGTTGTTCCTGGGAGAGACCACCCAGCAGGGAAGCTCCAGGTATAAGTTAACCCGCCGGCATTGGCTACGCTGTATGTTTGCGATGATCCTACGCAAGGTGAAATATTCCCGGTAATTAAGCCGGGTGGTAAAACTGGTGCAGGAACTTCAAATGCTCCCATGGTAGGAACACAACGGTTAACATCCGGGTAATCAGTTGTAATACCGGCTCCGGCTGCACCATTAAGTGTTAAGATGGTTGGACGATAATCGCCGGCTACTATACCGCCGGCATTTGTAAAACCTGGATTAAGATTTAAACTGTTCGCATCCTGTGCAGGGGCCCCTGTAACTATAGGCAGAACAGTTCTGTCGCCTGTATTATCTCTTCCTAAAATTCCGCCCGACCCGGAAACAAAATAGTCATTATCATTCAGCGTAAGATTTGCGTTATTTGCGTAATTAAAATAGGCAGCATAGTTAGTACCGGCTGCTCCTGTTCTGGAGCGGGCATTGAAAAAGATATTGTTCCGGAAATTTCTTGTATTCGTATTGGCGTCGCTCCAGAGAGCATACGTGCTTGAACCATCTGAAAAAGTGCCTCCAATATAAACTGAATTAAAATATAAACTGTCATTGTTAGAGGCAGCACCCGTTTCGTAGATGCCATAGATAGGGCAACCAACTCCTGCTGTTACCCCGAGGTTAATTATATTATTAAAGTATGTCGTTTTCCCGCTTGCAATTTTAATTCCGTAGACAGATGTTGCCGCGTTTGTGGTTGTAAGAGTGTGAATAAAGTTTTTGTAAACCTTATGGGTAATATTTGACGGAATGTTACCACCAAAACTGATTCCCGTCACTGAAGCTCCAGTTCCGGAAATAGTATTAATATTGTTGCCCGTCACTTTGCCGCTATAGATACTCATTGCAGTAATTGTGCTTGCCCCTCCTGCTCCTGCTCCTGTCCAGTTTGAAAACGTATTGTTACTGATTATCTTATTATCCGTTCCAAAATCATTATTCTCCCAACCGGCAATTGTTGTAACCCCGGTGACAGTGATATTTGAAAAGTTATTACCGTTTTGAAGAATGGCCGCACCAGCCGGTGGAAATGCAGCAGACTTAAAAAGCCAGACAGTACCACCAGTGCCCGTTTTATTAAAGGCAGTATTGATGCTGTTTCCGCTGACATTTTGAGTTCCTATACTCGGAACACTGCTGGTATTGGTAATAAAAGTTACATCGCCTGTAGTATTTATATCCAGGTTGGTGAAAGTGTTTTGACTGATATCCTGTGATTTGGTTCCAGCAGTATTTGAAATATAGGTATGATTACTGCTCCCCTGGAGGGTGTGAACAATTCCCTGGATGTTATTATTACTCATTGACAAGGCACAGGTATATGCCCCGCCTTCGTTTGAAATACAATATAAGTCCTGGGTATTGGCAGCGCTAAAAGAAATAAAATTACCGCTTGAATTTCCTAGTTTATTGTTATCTATATAAATATTATTATTAACTGCGCCAATATTTCTTATTCCATAATTAGAACTGTTGGTATTTGAGCTGGTTGTTCCCTGAATTATATTACCAGAAACACTTAAAGTACCTGGTGCACAATTT
The DNA here is from genome assembly GCA_025350385.1 of Bacteroidales bacterium. Lineage (GTDB taxonomy): Bacteria > Bacteroidota > Bacteroidia > Bacteroidales > UBA4417 > UBA4417. The sequence continues at coordinate 2,365 of JANXXZ010000232.1, read as the reverse complement.
AAGGAAATTGCAGTAAACGCCCCGGCAAGTGAACAATTTATAATTGAATTATTATCAATGTAGAGTGTAGCTGCCTTTAGTAGTGTCATCCCTTCCGCTCTGATTGCTTCAACAGGCTGGTTGGTGTTTTCAGTGAGAGTTATACTGTTGTTGGAAATGGTAGAAGTAAATGACCCTGTTGGAGCGCTGCCAGAATATGCTTTATAGATACCTCTCAAAATACCTACAGGTCTTACAAAAGTGTTATTAATTAATGAATTAAATAGAACATTTTCTCCTTTTTGATGATTCATAAAAATACAATAAGAAATTCCTGTATTAAAAGTATAACCAGAAGCTGAACCAAAACCGCCCCAGTTCGAAATTGAGTTTCCAGAAATGTCATTATTTATATCATGATAACGATTATCACTTGAACCTATTAAAGCTATTCCCAAATTGACATTAGAGATTGTATTGTTTAGAATCTTGTTATAACTATTTGAGCCGCTAAAGTTTGTTATGGTTGTCGCGATGGTTGGGTCATTTTCAGTATGGTTTGTATTGCTGTAAATTCCAAAAGTATTGGTATAGTCTTTATTAAGTGAAATGGTATTCCCTTTAATTGTGTTGTTTTGAGCACCATCAGTTAATGAAAAATCCAGCAGGGCAACACCCCATTCCGTCATATTATTATTTGCAGGATCTGAATTCGCATTAGCAGGATTCTCTTGCATTATAAAACCAATTAATGTAATATAATCACCTCCGACAATTTTAAAAATTGCATCATTAATATTACCGGAAGGTTGCGGTGTAAATGCGGTTATTGTATTTGCATTCCCCTGAATTATTATCGTGTTTGCAAGAGTTCCGTGAGCTGTGATCCGATATCCTCCGGCTGGCGCAGTTTGAGGATTTCCCGGGTTTAATGTTATTGTAACGGGAGAACTTATTGTAGCTGCATTTAATGCAGTAATAGCTAAGGCAAGACTTGAATAGGTGGGCCCTAGTCCGGACCCGCTTGCAGTAACCTGTGCCTCAACATTCTGAACTAGCATCCCAACCATAAACACCATCAGCGGCCATACCTTTATACCACACAAACCAACTCCCCTGCCGGTTGCAGCAGGTGCAAACTTACGACTGTTGCTGGAGTATAGTTGCTTCATAATGGGAAAAAAGAGAAAACCCGGGTGCTGAGCTTTTTATATTTCAATACCTTCCAACGGCGGGTTAAGGAGTTGAATAAATTTTAATTAATTGGTATTCAGCAAGATGTACAAAGGGTTGTGAATAGTTTTTTGCGAGTACGCAGCTCTAAAATTTCCTGTTAATAATTTGCACTGTTTAGTGCATACCATGAACATACATAGCCGCTGAAAGGAACGTCGAAGATAATACCAAAGATTGTAAAATAGTAATAAACGTGAGTCCGACATAAATTTTTTGAAAAAACTTCGTTGTTAAGAATTTTTCGAAATATATCAACAAATTGATAATCAATTAAATAAAACAAGAACATCCTCCTGTAGTTTAGTTGAGAACCAAAAACAAAGGAGGACTCTCTGTGAAAATGTACGACCAGATTACGGAGATTTTTTGCCTTGTGGATGATTTTTGTCTGAAATTTGAAAGAGAAATTCAATCTCATCTTCCGGAGCAGGAAAAGAGATGAAAGAACCGACCATTTGCTATAGCAGAAAGTGAAGTGATTCAATCATTATATACTTTCTTCTGGGTAGTTTCCGCAATTTCAGATAGAATATTGATCACTTCTTTGCCTGTGATTCATTCCAGCATGGGATAATCATCAGAGATCGTTACCACATTAGGATTGTATCGGTATTAAAGCGGTAATGGGAGAGAATGGGAGAAAATAAGATACAGGATAAAAGTTTGAAAGACAAAAGATGGGTTTCGGGTACAGGTTGCTGAGGGGTTACCCTGAAATAAACTGATCCTTTGAGCATGAATTTTTCAGTGCGCTTCCTCTAAAATGGGAAGGTCGCTTTGGCGGAGTTGACCGGTATTCTCAGGACGAATTCCAGCGCTTCGCAATGCCTTAACCATAATGTGATTTGCGGAGTATGTCATTGCGAGGAGGTACGACGAAGCAAACGTATCCTTTAACCATGAACCTTTTCAATGTGCTTCTTATAAAATGGCAACCCTCTGGCCTTCTGATGCCCCAACCCTTCAACCCTCCAAAAAAAAAGCTCCCCTTCCGGGAAGCTGAGGTAATATGGTTGATCAGCAATATTTTACGAAATCGTCATCAGGAGTTAACCATTGCCTTTTATGTATTTTTTGTCTTTTTACTTTTGTCTTTTTACTTTTATCTTTTTACTCTTCTTTTTACTTTTATCTTTTATCTTTATTCCTG
>JANXXZ010000224.1 GCA_025350385.1 Bacteroidales bacterium | reverse complement strand
CAAAAATGATTTCACAAAAAAAGGGGACAATTATGTCCCCTTTTCACTGCATTACGATTAAATACTAATTCATCTTCAGAATCCTGATTGTTTCAGTTTTATTGCCTGACAGATTCAGTTTGCAGAAATAACTTCCGGAGGGCAATCCGCTTCCTTCCAGGATATATGATTGGTATCCCTCAGCAAGTTCACCCAGCTTAATTTCCTTTACTATTCGGCCGTTCTGGTCAAACAATGATATGGTGACCAAGCCGCTTTTAGGGAGATAGTAAGCAAGAGTTGTGCTTGCATTAAAGGGATTGGGATAGTTACTCAGCCTGAGCGAAGGCATGGTATATTCTATGGTAGGTACCTGCAATTTGGCATCCTTAATTTCCGTATAGCTATTGCTTATAAAACTGCTGCTTCCATCGAGAGTGAAGTTTGCTGACATTCCTGCAGTAAAATTGTCCTTGGTTGTACAATGCAGGGTAACTAGATCACTTCCTGATTTCAGGTTAAATAAAGAACCTTTCGGATCACTCCATACAACCCTTACCTGGTTGCCATCAATTACATACTCGTATCCTGCCATCGGGAAATCAACTGACTGGACAGAAACAATCTCAGAGGGGAAATTGATAATAAGGCCGGTACCGCTCATTGAAAGGTCTTCAGTTGTTGTGACCGATACAGTAAAAGGTTCATTGCCTGACACTTTTACAGTACCGGCATTGGCTGTCGGGTAAGCTTCAAGACCCTTTGTTCCGGGAACAAATACCCCCCCCACATCACCTGAAGATGAACCGGTCAGGCCGCCGGGATTGGAACCTTTTAGATCTGTAACGATAATCGTTTCATCCAGGAAGACCCAATCTCCTATTGGAAATGGTGTATTTCTTAGTATGTGTTTCACAATCAGCTTATAGTCGGCCATATTTATTTTTCTATCACCATTTACATCAGCAGCCAGCTTCTGAATATCATTAAATGGGTAGAATCCAAAGATATGTAAAAGTACCAGAGTAGCGTCAAGCATGGTAACTCCAACTCCGGGCGCATCTTTGGTGCCTTTGATGTTATAGGTTCCGGTTGGTACATTTAAAAATTCATAGTAGCCATCAGGACCAGTGACATAGGTGGCAAAAAAGTTGTTTGACCCGTCTTTTAAAATCACAATCGCGTTATTGATCGGACGGAGTGAATCTCCCTGATACAGTGCTGTGCCCGAAACGATCCCGGCTTGTGAAATTTGACAAATAAAAATTGTGAGAAGGATTGACAGTAGAGTCTTCATGGGTGTTTTATTTTTAGTTTAATAATTTTTCATTAAGTAGTTTTAGGCGCATAATAGTTTAGTCTCGCTAAAAAAGAATCGGTATTTTCAAGTTTTTCTAACAGTTTTTATGATATTTTCGTCGTAAAAGTTGAACATTATTATTACCTTTATCCAATTAAACTCAAAAGGTAATATGACTTGGTGCTATTTTTTTTTGTTGCGTCTTTAGTTTTTTTTTAAAATAGTTTCATCTTTGAGCAGAAAATATCTACCTGTTTATGTCTTTTTGCTTCAAAAGTTATTAACAAGTAGAGGTTAAAATGAAGAAAAAGGCCAAATACGATTGTAGGTTGTTGATTAACAATAAAATAAGAAAGTAAAAAATATTTTCAAAAACCGTATTACCTTTTTCAAAAATCTGGATAATATACGTCTGATGATCCACTACTCTGATGAAGCAATAGTTGAAGGGCTAAGACTGCGTAGCGACTACATTATCAGTTTTGTTTACAGGGAGTTTTTCCCACTTATAAAGTACCTTGTAAACGAAAATACTGGTTCTGATGAGGATGCAGAGGATATTTTTCAGGATGGGCTCATCATACTTTATAAAAAGATCACTGAAAATCAATTAAAGCTTACCAGTTCTTTTAAAACGTATTTGTACTCCATTTGCCGTAATCTTTGGTTGCAGAAGCTGAACAAGCGAAAAGCAATCTTTGATAAACTGACCGATGTAGAAGAATATCTTGACCTGCCAGCAGATATCCTGCGGGAAGTTTCAAATGAGCACATTGAAATGCAGCGATTAGTCCAGATGCATTTTTTGTCGCTCGGGGAAGATTGCCAGAAAGTACTACGGTTATTCATGAAAGATGTACCGCTACGTGAAATTGCAGTGATTATGGGTTTTAAAACCGAGAAATACGCAAAAACACGTAAATACCTTTGTAAAGAAGAATTAAAGAAAAGAATTGCTAATGACCCAAGGTGTCAGAAATATTTTAGATATGAAGAATAATTTTAAACATTCGGCAAGTATAGAACAATATCTATCGGGTGAAATGTTACCCGCCGAGAAAGAGAAATTTAAAAGAGAAGTTGCTTCAAATACTCAACTAGCAGAGGAGTTGAAGCTTTCTAACACTATTGATTCTGCTCTTAGAAGAGACGATATAATCGACTTTAGGAGAAAGTTGTTAGCTGCCTATAGGGACAAACGCAAAACAGAATCAGAGGTTCCTGTTATCCGGCTCAACCCTAAGCGGTTCTGGTATGCAGCAGCTTCAATCATAATTTTGGCAGCGTTGGGATCCGCTTTATATTTTTCTACACCTAGCATTAATACAAATGAAAGGTTATTCAAACAGTATTACAATTCCGAGAATCTTATTGATGTTACCCGTTCGGGTGATGGAAACATTGTTGAAGCAGTCATTAAATTCCAGCAAAAAGATTATCAGGTTTCAGCCAGGCTTTTCAAACTCATTCTCGAGAAAGATAACAACAACATAGCCAGCTGGTTCTATTATGGAATATCAAGCATTGAAACTGAAAATTTTGATCAAGCCGAAAAAGCATTCAATCATATTATTGCTGATAACCAGAATCTCTATGTAGAGCATGCTGAATGGTACCTTGGATTAAGCTACCTCAAGAGTAACAAACTGGATAAAGCAAAAGCGCAGTTCAGCAGGATAGCTGCCGATCCTGACAATTTTCACCGCCAGGAAGCCAAGCATATTCTTGAAAAACTGCCTAAGTAAGATCTCTCTCCTCACCTTGCTAATTATTACTCAGGGCCGGCAATTTTTGCTGGCCTTTACTTTTTCCTTTTCTGATGTGAGTAGGAACTTTCGCTCAAATTAAAACCCTGCAAAATAATTACAGGGTTTTATGAAGGAGATTCACCTGGAATCTATTTTAATATTTGTTGTGAATTAAGCAGGAGATCAATGTATTGAGCCCGTTTGTATATGAATGGATCCTTAACATTCGCTTTTGAAAGTTTTCCTTTGAAATCGGTTACAGTCTCAAATTTTTTACCAACCATCCAGGTTTCAATTTCAGCAAGAAGAGTGGAAATATATTCCGGTTTATGCTTGTATAAAGTACTTACCACCTGTACACAATCGGCGCCGGCAAGTAAAAGCTTAATTACATCATTACCACTGTATATGCCAGTATTGGCACAAACCGATGATTTTACGTGTTTGAAAAGCAGGCCTGCATACCGTAAAGCCAGCCGGTGATCACCTTCATGACTTAAATTGAAGGGTACCATGTGTTTGATTTCGTCAATATCGATTTCGGGCTCAAATAGTCGGTTAAATAGAACCACCGCCGAAGCTCCTGCTTTATCGAAGCGGGAAATAATGTTAAGCGGATTGGAATAGAATGAACTCAGTTTAACACTCACCGGAATGGTGACCTTGCTCTTAATAAGCCTGAGAATTTCAAGTTGTTGCTCTTCAATGGTATATCCTTCAGCCTCGAAATCGCGCGGAACATAGAAGAAATTAAGTTCCAGACCATCAGCTCCTGCTTTTTCTAGAAGACGGGCATACTCAGTCCAGGTATCATCATCGAGGCAATTAAGACTTGCTATAAGTGGTATCGATAGCGACTCCTTAGCTTTCCTGAAATTGACAAGATGTGCCTCCGGTCCAGCATATTGGGTCCTGGGATGAAGATTGATCATTTCCGCATTCATCTCGCCATATGCGCTTAACTCATCATCCATCTGAGCGCTCTCAAGGTGGATTTGTTCTTCAAAAAGAGTCTTATATACTATGGCGGCCGCACCGGATTGTTCCAGTCGTTTTAACATGTTAAGATCACCAGCCATATTGCTGGCTCCCACTATAATGGGATTTTTCAGCTTCAGGCCCATGTAGATTGTTGAGAGGTCAGTCATTTTCTTTTTCCTCCTATTAGATTTATAAGGTAAAAACTATAATTAGTGTAATTGCAGGGTTAAATGCAGGTTTCAGAGTGGAAAGGTAAGAAGATTTATAAAATCTTGTACCTGAATACCTGATTATTTAACATATTTTAATTCACAGGAAGAACCTCATTCTAATACCGGACTGAAGAACAACTGATTATTAATCTAAAATGAATTTAAATAAGGTTTCACAACTTTAATTCCTTGACTATTTTCTGCCTGATTGCTATTAATTAAGTAATTTTGCACCGCGATTAGGAATACTTTATAAAATATTTTCAAAAGTTAACATTAAACTCAATCATATGACGAGTAAAAACAAATTTGTTACCTGCGACGGGAACTATGCAGCAGCGCATATTGCATACATGTTCAGCGAAGTGGCAGCCATTTACCCCATTACCCCTTCATCAACAATGGCAGAATATGTGGACGAATGGGCAGCTAACGGTAGAAAGAATATTTTCGGCGAAACGGTACGTGTTGTTGAAATGCAAAGTGAAGGCGGAGCCGCCGGAGCCCTCCATGGTTCTATGCAGGCAGGAGCTTTGACAACAACATATACTGCTTCACAGGGATTGTTGCTTATGATTCCCAATATGTATAAAATTGCCGGCGAACTATTACCGGCTGTTTTCCATGTCTCAGCCCGAAGTCTTGCAGCACAGGCACTCTCGATATTTGGCGATCACAGTGATATTTATTCCACCCGCCAGACAGGTTTTGCAATGATTGCAACCGGCAGCGTCCAGGAAATCATGGATATTGCAGGTGTTGCCCACCTGGCAGCAATACGTTCAAGGGTGCCGTTCCTGCACTTCTTTGATGGATTCCGTACGTCACACGAAATTCAGAAAGTTGAAAGCACTTCGATGGAAGATATGGCAAAGCTTCTTGATTATAAAGCTTTGCAGGAATTCCGTGACCGGGCTCTTAACCCCGAGCATCCTGTAACCCGCGGTACAGCTCAAAATCCTGATATCTATTTCCAGAGTCGTGAGGCTGCTAATCCTTTCTACCTGAATGTTCCCGATATCGTGGAAGATTACATGAAGGATATTAAAAAACTTACCGGCCGCGAGTACCATCCTTTTACTTACTATGGAGCTAAAGACGCTGAAAATATTATCGTTGCAATGGGATCTATTACCGAAACCATTAAGGAAGTGATTGATTACCTGAATGTAAAAGGTGAAAAACTTGGATTGGTCTCCGTACATCTGTACCGCCCGTTTTCAGCGAAGTATTTATTCAAGGTAATGCCTGAAAGCGTAAAACGCATCTGTGTGCTTGACAGAACCAAGGAACCGGGAGC
>JANXXZ010000223.1 GCA_025350385.1 Bacteroidales bacterium | reverse complement strand
CCGAATTGCGCTTCTGCCGCACGAACTCAATATCGTCCTGCGTGAGCCGTTGGAGTGTGATCCCGTATTTGCTCACTTTCATTTCAGGATCTTTTTAATGGAATAGGGTGGTTTTTTATTCTGAACCTGGTAGATTCGGGTCAGGTATTCACCGATCATTCCGAGGCAAAGCATAATAATACTGGTAGAAAAGAGAATGGCCACAATCAGGGAGGTGTAGCCCAACGGAACATCGTGTATCAGCTTATTGATGATAAAGCGGATGGCCAGGAAAAAACTAAGAATTGAAAGGATAAATCCTCCGTAAGTCATAATCCTCAGTGGTACGGCAGTATAATAGATTACGATATTGAATGAGAGTTTCATCAGTTTCCAGGTCGAATAACCTGAATGATTCGCACTTCGTTTCTGGTGATCAACCTGCACAAAGGCAATATTCCCGGTGTACCAGAGCAGCAATTCATCAATGTACATAAAGTGCTGGTTGTGTTTCAGTATGTTCTTTGCAAGCTCCGATGTTAACAGCCGGAAGGAAGAACCCTGCCCGGGAGACTGCAAAAGCAGCCTGGACGATTTCTTGATAAAATAACTCCCGAAATTCCGGAATAAAGAGTGTCTTTTCTTTCCAAAATACCCATATACCAGGTCGGCATCTTTTTCCTCGAAGGAGGCAATCAGTTTCGGAATTTCTTCCGGCGGTACCTGGATGTCGTCATCCATAGTGATCAGGATGTTGCCCTGTGCATGATCCAGTCCGCAGAAAACCGCATTGTGCTGCCCGAAATTCCTCGACAACCGGATGGCAACTATGTGAGAGGGGTATTTTTTTTTCAGTGAAGTTAGAATCTCCCAGCTTTTATCCTGGCTGCAATCATCCACAAACACCATTTCGAAGGGTTTGCCCATTATTTCGAACACGGTTTTGGTGCGCAGGAAAAGCTCTTCCAGCGTGCTTTCGCTGTTGTAAACGGGAACGATTACGCTGTATTCGGTGAAGGTCACTGGGGCGTTATTAGTTATTGGTGCCTGGTGCTTAGTGCCTGGTGCATGGCGAATTGGATTAAAGAAGCTTTTCTACTACTGTAAATCCATTTTCAAATTGTCTCATTTTCAAATTTTCTAACTTAAACATTTGCTGCTCTCCATGTCTCCCCTTCTCCTTGTCCCCCCTTCTCCATGTCTCCCCTTCTCCCTGAGCCCCCTTCTCCTTGTCTCCTCTTTCTCCTTGTCTCCCTGTCCAGATCTACCCGCCTCCAAGAGTCATCGTGCTTCCCGTTACCCATTTGGATGCATCGGAAAGTAAATAGATAATCGCATTGGCTACATCCAAAGGTTCACCAAAACCAAGGGGCATCATTTTCTCAAATTTATCCAGCACTTCTGTTGAAATGGTTTGCCCGGCCTGCTCAACCATCGGGGTTTGAACGAAAGAGGGTGAAACGCAGTTGGACCGGATTCCTTTGGGAGCCATTTCCAGCGCCAGAACCCTTGAATAGGCCTCGATAGCAGCCTTGGCGCTTCCGTAAAGTGCTCCTCCGAAATAGGGGTACCTGGTTGCGATGGACGAAAGGAACACTACGGATGCCTTGTTTTTTAGTTTCTTCTTTTTCAGGACACGTCCGGTAAGCAGCACTGGAACTTCGTAATTGATCCTGAAAAAGGTTGAGATATCTTCCTCCCCGATAAATTTTACCGGCAGATGCCCGGTTATTCCTGCCGAGTGAACAATTCCGTCAAGTTCGGGGAGCTGATCGACGAGTACGAGTAAGTCCTCAGCCGAAGTCAGGTCAGTTGCAAGCATAATATGGTTATCGCCTACCAGGAAGTTGAATGTTTCTTCAAGCCGTTCGGGATTCCTGCCGGTGATCACAACTGTTGCGCCGGCCCGGCTCATGGCAATGGCTGTTTCTTTCCCGATCCCTGAAGAAGCGCCGGTAATGAATATAGTTTTACCCTGAAGACTGAACGGGCTGTTCACTGTTATTGCTTGTTTACTTATTATTGATAAGACATCAATAGTCGATTACTTCGGGACAGACAACATTTTCAAGTTCCATGGCAACACTGCCCCACGATAACCCAACACCAAAACCTGAAACCATAAGGTTTACCTTGCCGGTGGTTATCTTTTCCCGAAGTTCCGAGACAATGGTAAGCGGGATGGAGGCGGAACTGGTATTACCGTATTTGCGGATGGTATAAGGCACTTTTTCCTTTTCCAGTTTCATCATTTTGCGAAGAGTTTCGTTCATCAGAAGGTTAGCCTGGTGAAAAACGAAAAAATCGAAATCGGCGGAGGTTTTGGAAATTTCCTGGAGCAGTTTTTTAATGTTGGGTACCACTTCACGCAAAGCAAAGTTGAACACTTCAATGCCGTTCAGGGCTATCTGGAATCGGGTCCTGTAAATACCCGGGCCGTATTTTTTGTAATCGAATGATTTTTTGCTGATAAAATTGCGCATACCACCATCAGGAATGATAATAGCCTCAAATCCTGACCCGTCGGACTCCAGGTTGAAGTGGATAGGAGCCGCTTTTTTATCAAATTCGAGGGCGGTAGCGGTGGCGGCATCGCC
>JANXXZ010000205.1 GCA_025350385.1 Bacteroidales bacterium | reverse complement strand
CTGGCCAGGAGAAGCTGTAATTTTTGCAGGTCGTACGGGGTAAGGAATTTTTTCCGGATGATCATTGCAATTCCATGAGCGTAAGATGCGTGATATTCGGCCTGTAGTGGCGAAAGATTGAGGGGTACATTTATCTGTTGCACATTGGGCAACTGATCAATTACTTTCCTTTTTTCACGCCTGATCAAAATAGGCTCAAGTTTTTTACTCAACTTTTGGAGATCATAATACCCGTTGATCTTATTGTGTTTTTCAGGATCGAACAGGCAGTGCTGATAAGAAAACTCCCAAAGTGGTCCGAAGAAAGAAGGATTAATGGCGTTCACAATAGAGAAGATATCGATTAACCGGTTCTCAATCGGTGTGCCTGTAATGACCAGCACATGTTTAAATTGCAACCCGCTTATGGAAGAAGCAGTTTTGGTTTCAAAGTTTTTGATCCGTTGCGCTTCGTCAAGGATCAGGAAATCGAACCCTGCTTTGTTGAGTGCCAGTTGATCGCGTAGAATAGTTTCGTAATTGATGATAAAAAAGAAGTTCCGGTCGTCATGGTATTGCTTCTCACGCTCATCGGGAAAGCCTTCTATTACAAGCGCCTTTTCATCCGAAAACTTTTCAATCTCCTTCTTCCATTGTTCTTTGAGCGATGCAGGGCAAACAACCAGGGTTTTAGTGAAACCGAAGATTTCCTTTTTTAATATGGCCGCCCCTATGGCTTGCAGGGTTTTGCCCAATCCCATATCATCAGCAATGATAGCTGCCTTACGGAAAAGCGCAAAATCAATTCCTTCTTTCTGATAAGGAAACAGCTCTCCTCTGATGATGGAATAATCAGGTTTATAGGAAGTGCGTAAGTCTTCAAGCACCTCTTCTTCAAATGCAGCCTCAATTTTTACCTGTACTTCAGGCCTGACGCGTATGAGAGGATATTCCCCGGACTCTTTTATAAAACCAAGGAAATTTTTAAGTTCTGCATCTTCAATAAAGGATGCCTTTTTAAAATATCTTGAAATCAGCAGTTTTTCATCAACCGGCATAGGGTGCGGGTAATACCAGGAAATTTTATAATCATTGAGAGGATCACAAAATATTTCTATGAAGGGGTAAGTCTTATCTAAGTTGTCGTATAAAGCTTTATCCTCCTTTAACATTCTGAACGCAAACATGATGTGTTTGGTTGTGCCCAGTTTGTTTAACCTTGAATCCATACTGTCACTATATCCGGTTTCATTTTCGAAATCGCGCAAAAAGATCTTGTATTTTACACCGTTTTCATTGGTCAGCAGATGGTCGCCATAAATGTTTGAGGCCCATTTGATGCGGTAATTCGCTTTGTCGGCTTTTTGCCGGCGTTCGATGATGACCCGCTTGATCATTCCTTCGCGGGTATATTTCTTGTGCTCCACCGGTTCTTTAGGGTCAAGGAACCGGAGTTCATTTTTAATCTGAAGCAAACAGGCGCATGAATTCCGGTCCCAACCTGTGCGCTCACCTTCCTTGTATGCAATAACTTCATCATCGGCTATCTGGAGCGAATATTCAGTTTGTCTCACTCCCGGCTGAGAATTGACAATCAACTCGAACTTCACGCCCGATTGCGACAACACCTGGCAATCGTTATTGTTGAATATTATTTCGCCTAAAGCCAGTTCCGTTTTATTAAGAATGCTTTGTAGTTTAATAATTTGCTTACTTATTAACTCCTTGATATCCATAGTCGAACAATTTTTTGTTTTAAAATCGGTTCTGGTCTAAAATCACCTGATCTTTTATCCTTTGCCACAAACCGAGCTGTCAGTTCATTTTTTGCCCTTCACAAATAGTAATGCCAGTCTCAAAAATTTAAAAATGAACGAAAACTACCGGCATACTAAAATGTAATTGAAAAGCCTCAAACCTTACTGGTATCAACCGGGTGGATCAGAATAGGTGAAACCAGGACATTTTTCTATAACGTACAAGAAAATTTGATTTCTACATCTTCCTCCTGCCTATTGAAATAAATGATCCGTACTGTTTTTTTGCTGTTAGCATTAAATGCAATGTGAGTTCAATACAATCCTAAATACAATTGCCCGACTAATTCAGCTTATTTATTCATAGCAATCTACAATATTAAGACAAATAGGACAACGCTAAATCATTACCACAACGAAAATAGCCTGAAAAAGTCTTAAACCTTTTTCATCGAAACCACCTTCAGGTTATCCAGGTCATTGTCGTCGAACTCGGTGATATAATAACTGTGAATGGCTTCCATCTCCTTGTTTCCCTTGTCCTCAGGCATATCCTTTAGTTGTTTCTCTGTGAATTTGTTTTGAAGATCGCGGACAGTGAGACGCATGATGAGATTATCCCAGAAACGGACTTCGTCATATTCGTCCATTTGATCTACCAGTTCATCCTCCGTATCTTCGGAAAGAAAATATTCATCCTCCTTTTTATCATAGGCAATGAATAAGTTGCCCTTCTTAGGTCCGGATACTGCATAAATCTGTTGCTGCAGTTCATCGTATCTTTCGATGGTTTCATCCGTATTTACCTCTTCGGCAACCAATGTACCGAAATACAGCAACTTAACAAGGTCGTGGTATTGACTTCCTGTTAATTCCAGCGTAATCTTCTTGTCATCCATGTTATTTGGTTTTGTATGATTAATCACTTCAGGGTTTAATTGGTCTGAAAGCAATTCGATATATCCAGAGCTAAGGACTGAGTGCTTAGCAGATATTTGACAGAAACATCTATCATAACTCTTTACTCCTTTCTTTCTGCCTCGTTTACCAGCCTTCAGAAACATCACTCAATCACCTTCGCCTCCGCAGCCTGCAAAACCTCTTTGGTATCGGCATCGGAAACAAAAACAACGATATGACAATTCTTTGCTACAAAATTATCAGGCAACACAGATTGTATGGTTTTGATAACCGTTTCAGGATTCAAAGTTCCAACTGATGCTATAGTCGTTCCCCAGGTCCCGTTCAGGGCGTCCCGCATTACATGCATATGCACGAAATCCAGTATATCACCGACAGGACCAATGGCTGCATCATTGTTTTTCTGAGCGGCTATTATGCTGTCTTCAATAATTACCGCTTCCAGTTTAAGGTTGCGGTCGACAGGCTGCAGGAAATAGGTCTTGGTATGCACACAAAGCTTATTGCTGGCTGTGTCTGGGTCATAATCAACCACAACCTGAAGGTCAATCAGTGGATTCTGTGTAAGAGCTTCAGCAATTACACCGTTCCATTCGCTGGGGCGGATCACGAATTTGTTGTTCACTTTAAGGCGGTTCACCAGGCCATTTGGATTACCGGCATTCCCGTTCCCGAAGTAAGCATCCCATTCCGTCCCGGCAGGAGTACGGAAGTCGTAATTGAAAATCTGGGCAACACCGCTTTCCGGGTAGGTGCGCGCAAACCAACCGGCATGCACGGCCATTAATACCACCTGGTCGGGGTACTGCTCTTTTAGATCGCGTGCTGTTTTACCCGCTGTAGGACAGTTAGGGCAGGTATGGCCAGTATAATCTTCGAGCAATATCCTTTTTTTATGCACTGATAGAGCGGGGAAATCCGGCACCGGGCATGCTGAAGTATCTACTACAGGCGCAGCAGTGATGAACGGTTCGCTCATCTTATCGCAACCAATGGTCAGCATTGAAGCAATGAGAGAGAGGAAAGCTATGTGATTTATTTTCATTTGTCAAATTTCATTGAGATGGTTCTGATAAGCTTGTTTCTAATTAAACTGCCGGTTTCCGCGATCAGAAACTACTGGTAACGGTGATCGTAAAACCATTGGAGGCAGGTACAGGTCGACAAACACCACCCACACAGACTATTCCCGCCTTCTGCTTACCATAGGATACCTGTATCCGGTTTGCATTGTTGGTATACCCCGCGGCAACCAGGGGGTAATGGTATCGCTCACTCACAATACTGTTCCCGCTATTCCATTGATCAGCAAAGCTGAAAAACCAGAGCGGCGCAATGCTGTATTCAACCAAACCCATTACCCAGTTTCCCAGGTCCTGCTTCGTTTGAAGAGACTGGAATTCCCCGCGTAAGGCATGCGTTTCTGTAAATTTATAGGTCATATCAGCAATGAAAATATTAGCATGGACTTTCGGTTCACCTTCATGACCATTAACAAAAGGATCGTATACCTGGTGAATATAATCGACAGATAATTTATAGGCTTTAGTGAATTTATGGCTGATCTCACCATTTATCTCCCGGAAATAAAGACTGTTCCCAAGCTTAAAAAAAGGTGAAGAGTATCCAAGAGTACCAGATTCGTTGATCGGAATTCCATCAATTGCATTCTCAGCTATCGAATTGATATTCGAGAAGTTCAGAGCGACATCTGTTCCGTAATGCCCGCCTAAAAAAGTATTTCTTCTGAAATTAATGTTAACCTGTGCATTAAGTCCCATTTCGCCGCTCGGTTGCGTTGCATAAGGATATAAAGCTGCAAGTGAATAGGTCTGTTGCTTGGTTATGGCCGGAAGGTAATTCACATCAAGTACGTTGGCCGTTTCTGTACGCTTTGACTTAAAACTCATATTGTCGAGCCTTTTAGCCTGCACAATAATTCCAAGCCCTTTCTGGGCAAAAGAAGCATTTAGCAGCAAACCCTGGCCATCTTTATATATCCAGCCATTCGAAGCATTGGGATCATTGATTTTATATGCATACTCCGCTTCCAGGCCAAACTTGCCATACGAGAGGTTGAAACGTCCTGAAGCTGCACCCACATTCAACGGCAGGTTAAGCGTGGTATCGGATTTAATGGCTATTTCTTCATCGTCCTGG
>JANXXZ010000113.1 GCA_025350385.1 Bacteroidales bacterium | reverse complement strand
CCCAGATTTCCTTACCATTTTCGTCTTTCTTAATTTTCCCGGTAAAAGGATTGCCTTCACGCACCGGCCTTCCTTTTTCTCGGATATCAAAAGCAACAGCGTTTGCCCGACGCGTAGATGTGGTGTTCAGGTTTACATTGTAAGCTACCAGGAAATCACGGGCGCCCAAAGCTGTTGCACCTGTAACTGCAACCTTTTCATTAAACGCGCAAGGACCAAAATCCGGTTTCCAGCGGGGATCGCTCAGTTTCTTTGCCAGCCCTTCATATTCTCCAGAACGGTTATTGGCCAGGTTACGACGTTCTGGCGAATAAGCTGCATTTTCATAACAGTATACCGGAATACCCAATTCTTCACCAATCCTTTTGGCAAGTTTCCTTGCATATTCTACAACTTCTTCCATGCTGATCCCGGCGATTGGTACCAACGGGCAGACATCTGTAGCACCGAAGCGCGGATGCTCCCCTTTATGGGAACGCATGTCAATTATTTCGGAAGCTTTTTTGACAGCATGAAAAGCAGCCTCAATTACCGCTTCCGGTTCACCGACAAAAGTAACCACCGTTCGGTTGGTTGCGACACCAGGATCAACATCCAGTAAACGAACACCCTCTACTTTTTCTACCTGGTCAGTAATCTGTTTGATGATCGCCATATTGCGACCTTCACTAAAATTGGGTACACATTCAATAAGTTGTTTCATACTCACAGATTCAAATCATTAGGGATATAACCATTCTGCTATTGCTTTGCAAAAGTAGTGATATAGATGAATTACAAAATAATTGCTGCCGCAAAGATGGGTTGTCCGGGAAAAAAGAAATCAAGTACTCCGAAAGTCTAGGTATACAGGTATCGTTTGATACTGCGCTTCGGAGTCTTTATAAACTCTGTGGGCTGGATTTCAACAGCCGATACTTTCATGTATTTTGGCAATTTATGATTGGCAATTTTAATATGCCGCTCAAATAACTTCTGAAGCATTTCGGGAGTAATATTATGTGTCTCAACTGTTTCAGGGTCGGCATAAATTAGAGCCACCAGTTTCTCATCACGCTGAACAATCAACGACTCACTCACGGCAAACTGGTTGTTAAGGATGGATTCTATTTCGTCAGGATAAATGTTCTTACCATTTGCGCCAAGAATCATGCTTTTTGAACGTCCCTTAATGAAGAGGTTCCCCCCTGAATCCATCAGGCCGAGATCGCCGGTATGCATCCAACCTTCAATATCGATGATCTCGTTGGTTAATTCCTCATTCTTATAATAGCCGCGCATCACATTTTCACCCCTAACCAGTATCTCACCGGGAATCTTAGCCGGGTTGGCTGAATTGATTTTCATTTCGAGCGTATCAACCGAAATGCCAGAGGACCCTACCTTCAGCTTATCCCAACTCGTATAGCTTATCAACGGTCCGCATTCAGTCATGCCATAACCAACAGTGAAAGGAAAATTCATTTTTCTGAAGAACAATTCAGCTTCCAGGTTAAAAGGAGCGCCACCTACCACTATTTCATGGAAATTCCCTCCGAAAACAGCTATCAGTTTTGCACGGATCTTTTTAAGAAGTATGTGGTTGATCCCGGGAATCATCAACAAAATCTTCATATGGACTTTTCCGATTACCGGGATAAGCTGTTTCTTGAAAATCTTCTCAATCACCAGCGGCACCGATAAAATAAGAGCGGGTTTTATTTCCTGGAAAGCCGCCATGATGATCTGGGGTGAAGGTGTCTTGGTAAGGATTGTAATATGGCATCCAATAGTGAACGGGAAAAGCAGTTCGAACGCACAACCAAAAGCATGGGCAAGGGGAAGAAAAGAAACAATCTTATCACCCGGGACAAGGGGCATGTTCCTTTGGGCATAGCGGATATTTGCTGCAAGGCTGTTATGTTCCAGCATCACGCCTTTAATAAAGCCTGAAGTACCTGAAGTATAACTTATGACAGCCAGTTTATCATTTGTGACTTCCGGTAGACTGAACCGGGCAACATCCTTCTCTGAAGCCGGGAACGGAGCCATTAAATCAGTTTTCTCATACGCCTGTTTCAGCTTTTCGGAAACAGCAAATAATAGTTTATTATGATTAATAGAAATAATCCCTTTAATGCCAATCATTTGAGCCGGTTCCAGATTCTCAAAAAGCGATTCATCCGAAAAAAGAAGCACGGCATCCGAATGGGTAATAATCTGGTGCAGGTCGGCGGGTTTAAAATCGGGTAATACAGGCACAACCACTGCACCATACGAAGTAATTGCCATATAAAGCATGGCCCACCTTGACGAATTCTTACCAATAATCGCAATCTTGTCCTGTTGATTTATACCGGCATTTTCGAACAGCCGGTGAAGTTTCATTATGTGAATCCCAACCTCGCTGTATGTAAACGATTCGCCTTTGTAATCAGAAAGAGCGACGGAATCCCAGTTTTTTGTGATGCTATCTTCCAGGTACTTAACAAAATTTTCTTGAAGCATGGTAAATGCACAAATTGTTGTACTCCAAAGGTAGTAATAGAACGAAATAAAAAAAATATTTTATGGAAAATTGGGTTGGAAGGTCAGAGAGATGGAAGGTTGAATGGTTAGAAGAAATGAAGGAGGCTGGACGTGATAATTTGAGTCCTTAGTATTCGTGATTGAGGGTTGGAGGGTAAGCGGGTTAGAGGAATTGAAGATGTCGAGACACGATGCTTCGCGTCCTTAGTTTTTGTGATTGTGTGTTGGATGGTTGAAAGTATAAGAGTTTGTAGAGTTGCATTCTTTTGCCTCGAAGTGGCTAAATCTAAATAACCGTGGGTGTTAACCCACGGAATAGGCAGCTAATGAGCGTCAGCAGGGAAGTGGTTGAACTTTTTATAATTGATATTCAGCCCACTTCGGGGCTGCAATTTAAGGGACATCTCTACCGTGGGTTTCACCCACGGTTATTCATATTAAGCCCTTTCAGGGCTTAACAAAAATTTTTAACAAGGACTTAGCAGTACAGGCCAATAGCTTACTTTTGCTATCATTCAAACCATTTAACAATCAGTGGAATATGCGATCATTTAAAATTCTTATCATCTTTTTATCGCTTAACCTGTATTTCAGCCAGGGAATATTCGGACAATTGGAAAAGGTGTTCTGGTCCCAGGACTTTTCGGGTGGTAAAATGCCCGCAGGCTGGAAAAACGTGGATGTTTTGAAAAAGGGCAATGAATGGATCATAACAGATCAACCCTACCCGGGATCATACCTCTACCAGCAGCAGGCTCCACCGATCGCTTCCTCAAGCCGGGGGTTTCATATGCAATACCAGGCCGGCTGGATAACCGATGAAGATGTAAACAGCTGGAAGAAAAAGGGAGTGTACCCTGATTGTTATATTATTACCTCCCCTATTAACTGTAAGGGTCATGAAGGGGTTGTGCTCAATTTCGAGCATACCTTCCGCTGGCAGGCTGAGGATACTGTTGCCGGCAACGGGTTATTTGTCGGGGTGAGCAATGATGGACTGAACTGGAAAGAATTCAACGTGAAAGGCAGTCATGCTTCAACTGATATGTTTATTCCACGGAAGGAAACTATCAATATCACGGAAGTTGCCGCTGGCAGGGATAGTGTTTACCTGCGCTTTTACTGGCGCGGAATATATGCATGGTACTGGATGGTTGATGATGTTGCATTAAGCGAACCCGCTGAAACGGACTTTGCACTGCTTACCCTTGCCTCGCACCCGGAATCGGGAAACAACTTTTCGGCTAAGGATCATTTTATACTTACCGTAAAGAATTCAGGAAGAAAGGCTATCAATACAGATTTTGATATCAATTGCATTGTGGACGGGACAAAAAAGCTTAAAATTACTGTACCGGCCGCAACTTTTCCGCTCCTGCCCTTCTCAAGCCTGGATGTTACATTCCCCGAAATTGATCTTACAGGATTTCCTTCCCATAAAGTTCTTTTTTACACCCATTTAGCCGGCGACCGGAATGCGCTGAATGATACCCTGCGGTTAAAGATCACCGCTAAAGAAACCCACCTGGGGAAGATTACTGATTTTATCCCGAAAGGAAACGAATTTGACATGAATTGCGGAGTATCAAAGGTAAAAGTAATATTCTACAGCAACGATATCTTCCGTATCTGGATCAGCTCTGATGGGGAATTTACCAATCCTGCGGCTGACGACATTGTGGTTGATTACGGGATCCATTCGCCTGAAATAAGCTGGGCCGATAAAGGGAGTTACTACGCCCTGAACTCTCCCCTTGTTGAACTTAGGGCGGCAAAGGATCCGGTCCGGTTTACGCTGTACGATCAATTGACGGGTAAAATACTGTTTGATGAAGCCTCTGGAATTACCCTGGGAAGCGAAAGTTACCAGTCGCTCAACAGGCAAAAGGACGAAGATTTATACGGCTGCGGAATGCAGAACGGGTATTTCGCGCATCGTGGCAGGAAGATACTGATTGAAAAGGGAGGCGGATGGGATGACGGTGGCCGCCCGAACCCTGCCCCTTTCTACATGAGCACTGCCGGGTATGGCGCCTTCAGGAATACCTTCGACGCGGGGGCCTATACCTTTAACGATACCACGGTGCTGAGCCATAATGAGAACCGTTTCGACTGTTTTTACTTTTACGGACCTACGCTGAAGAACATACTTAACGGCTACACCCGCATTACCGGCCGCCCTTTCCTGATGCCACGCTGGGCGCTGAGCATGGGCGATGCCAATTGCTATAACCGCGGGGCAAAGGGTGATGAAACCAAAAACTACAAAGGATCGGGACGGAACGGCACAACACCGGATGCGATAAGCCTGATTGCCGATGAGTATGTGAAAAACAGGATGCCTCGCGGATGGATCTTACCCAACGACGGCTATGGGTGCGGGTACACCAAACTCGATTCGGTGGTGAAGGAACTACATAACCGCGGGTTTTATACCGGGCTGTGGACCGAAAACGGGATCGAGAAGATTGCAAAGGAAGTAGGTGAGTACGGAACCCGGCTTTGCAAGCTGGATGTGGCATGGGTTGGCGCCGGGTATAAGTTTGCGCTCGACGGATGCCGGGCGGCGTATAATGGCATTGAAAACAATTCGGATGCGAGGGGATTTATCTGGTCGGTAATGGGATGGGCGGGGACACAACGCTACAGCACGGTTTGGACCGGCGATCAATCGGGGAACTGGGAATACATCCGCTTCCATATACCCACGGTGATCGGCTCGGGCTTGTCGGCACAGAACTGCGCCACGGGCGACGTTGACGGCATATTCGGCGGAAGCGACAAGACCTATACCCGCGACCTGCAATGGAAATGTTTTACTCCCGTGCTGATGAGCATGAGCGGCTGGGCCAAAAAGGACAAGCAGCCTTATGTTTACGGGGAACCCTATACCAGCATCAACCGGTACTACCTGCAGCTGAAACAACGGTTTACGCCTTATATGTACACATACTGCAACGAAGCTTACAGAACGGGTGTTCCGGTTACGCGGGGAATGGTGCTTGAATTCCCCAACGACCCGGTAGCCCATGGCAGGCTCACACAATACCAGTTCATGAACGGGGAATGGCTGCTGGTGGCGCCGGTGTATAAGGACGAGGCGAAACGCGACAGCATATACCTGCCTTCCGGCCAATGGACCGATTACCGGAACGGGGATGTGTACCAGGGGCCGTTGTGGCTTAATAATTACGACGCGCCGCTCGATAAGCTTCCTTTGTTTGTGAAGGCTGGCGCCATACTTCCCATGTACCCTGCAATGTATTACGACGGGGAGCGGCCGGCCGACACGCTGACGCTTGATATTTATCCTTCGGGGAAATCAGCGTTCAGATTATACGAGGATGACGGTGTTACGCGGAAACACCGTGTGGGTGAATTTGCAACCACCTTGTTTACGGTAAACGCGGACGTAAAGGGAATAACGATTGAAGCGGGAGCGGCTGTAGGGAATTATATCGGCAAGTACTTACAGCGGGTTTACCTGGTGGATGTTCACAGTCCACAGACCCCGGCAGGCGTATTGGTTGATGGCGTAAAGCTGGCAGCGCTTAAGGATAAGGCGGGGTTTGGTAAATGTGTGAGCGGGTGGTATTTTGATGCCGGCGACCGGAAAGGAATTGTTCACATAAAAACGCGCTTCATGAGTACAGATAAGGCATTCAGGATTAATGTGAAAAAATGATTATTGTTAAGTTAAAAGTTAAAAAGCAAAATGCAAAGTGTAAAAGTAATGTAATTTACTTAAGACGATTTTCCGTTATTTATTAGTAAACGGAGATTTGTGAGAAGCGTGTTGTACCGGAAACCTCTAAACGGGAGCCGGAGAATTTATTCAGGATGTCAAAAACGTATTACTTAGTGTCGGAAAACTTTCCATGTAGGTCGTATGTCTCTGCGTTGATATCCCAACTGGCGCGGATTTGCAACTTAGCGGTGTGTTCTTATCAGGCAAAGGGTGATAATCCGAGCCAATGAAGTAATAGAATAATCAGAGGCACAGATAATAAATCCGCACCATCAAAAGAGAATTCTTTATACATTTATGCTGCAAATTTTTTAGTTTCAACAACTGTTTAAATCCGGATATTATGAAAAAAAGCATACTGCTCATTACCTTATTTGTTATTGGGGTGATCGCCCAACTTCAGGCTCAGACCGTTTATGTTACTTCAGCAAGTGATAACTATCACAAAAAGGATTGTCAGTATGTAAAATCAGGTGAAGTTAAATCGATGAGCCTGGCTGAAGCCAAAGGCAAAGGATTAACTGCATGCCTGGTTTGCTTTAAAGATACGCCGGCAAAGGAAGCTGCCAAATTTAAATCAACCGTGAAGCAGGAAGCACCAAAATCAAAAGCTGAGAACCGGAAGGAAGTTGAAAAAACCAGCATAAATCAAAAGAAAGATGCTGATAAAGCGAAAGCAGAGGCAAAGAAACAAGCCGAAAAGGACAAAATAGCTAAAAAGAAAGAAGCCGATAAAATCAAAAAGGAAGCTGCAAAATCAAAACTGGCAGCAAAAAAAGAAGCTGAAAAAGCAAAAGCTGAAACAAAGAAACAAGCTGAAAAAGCAAAATTGGCAGCAAAAAAGGAAGCTGATAAAGCAAAGAAAGAAGCTGAGAAGGCCAAATTAGCAAAAAAGAAAGAAGCTGAGAATGCAAAAGCAGAAGCTAAGAAGGAAGCGGACAAGAAAAAAGAAGCAGACAGAAAGCAACACAAATAATTGTAATTATCGCAAGACATAATAATTCGCGCCAGGTTCATTCCGGCAAAAGTAAAGATGCACACACAGCGGCATGGTCTGATTCAGTCAGCGCCTGCTGGTTGACAAACCCAGAATTATTTACCCAGTTAAGGTTTGAGAAGAGATGATCCAGTGTCCTGTCCCAGAAATGCCCGCCCCTGGTAGTATGGGTGAAATATAGCGACGGGTCCTGATGGTATTTATCAAGTGGAATGGCGCTATGATAGTAAGTATAGAGCGCTGTAAGCCAGGTTGATTCAGGTGTATAATTGCTACCATCCTTATGCATGGGATTATCGCCCGGGTGATGGAAAGATTCGCCGGGGCACATGTCGTCCATGCAATAGTCGGTCGTATCGGAACCCGGAGGCAACGTATTGAGGTCGCCGCCTGCCACAAACAAGCTGCCTTCGGCATTGAGCCGGTCCAATTCATTATTGAAGGAAAGTATATGCTGATGCTTGGTATCGTCGGTAGCAAAGGCCGAAGCATGAATATTGAGCACGTAAAAGTTGTTGATACGGGGAATTTCAATTCTTGCTTCCACCACGCAGCAGCGTTCATAGAAATAGCGGGTTAACTGGTCCTGGTCGCCACGTAATTGGAGTTGGATACGTTTCGCGTCGCTGATCTTCCATCGCGACAATATGGAATTGTTTTCCTCGAGCCGCCCCAGTCCGTCGCTGGGGATAAACTGCGCCTTCCACTGTGCACCGGATACCGCATAGCTAAGATAAGTATGTTCCATTATGTATTTCAACTGGTTTATGTAAGCCGAACGTTTCGAGTTCATATCCACTTCCTGGAGTAAGAGGATATCGGGCTTGATTTTGTTAATCTGTTCAACGATGCCATCTAATGAAGCATAAACTTCCTCTTCGGTGAGTACGACACGGTCACCGCAGGCATCACCAAACCAGGGAATACGACCGGCCCCGAAACGGATGTTCCAGGTCATTACTTTTACAGCGGTGAATGTATCCGGCACTGTCCCTGATTTTGAATCGGTATAGTATTCCGCATCCTCAGTATCATCAAAACTGGTCGCTAAAGGTTCACAGGATAGGATGAAGAAGAAAAGGGATAGGAATAATAATATCTTCAAAACAGGAAAAAATCGCCGTTTATTAATGATCTCCTGTATAGTTGTCATCATGATGGCTTGAATTCATATTAGACTAAAGCGGATAAATAGTAATAGGAGAGTTCGAACCGGAACACTAATATACAAATAAAAGAACTTCACGGGTCCGGAATATTGATATACAGGGTGGTAAAGAGAAGAAACCTTTCGGCATTAGATACAGATAGAATACCTTTGTAAAAATCAAAATCATTTTAAACAACCCGTATATGCTCCTCGAAATAGCAGTGTACTCCTTTGAAGCCGCAATCATTGCCCAGCAAGCCGGCGCTGACCGTATTGAACTGTGCTGCGCCCCGGCCGAAGGCGGGCTTACCCCAAGTGCCGCCACACTGAGATTTACCCGGAAATTCCTGAAAATCCCAATCCACGTGATGATAAGACCCCGTGAAGGTGATTTTTGCTATACTCCGAAGGAATTTGATATCATGTTACTCGATATAGCAGCTGCGGAAATATCGGATATTGAAGGGGTAGTTGCGGGTATCTTAAGCAAGGATGGTTCCATTGACCGGGGACGGATGAAACTCATAGTCCAGGCTTCAGGCGACATGAACGTTACCTGCCATCGTGCGTTCGACATGGCCCGCGACCCGTTTGAAGCCATGGAAACCCTTATTGAATGCGGTGTAAAAAGAATCCTGACTTCGGGAGGGAAACAAACTGCCGCCGAAAGCATAGAGCTATTGGCTGAACTGGTGAAAAGAGCTGATAACAAAATCATTATTATGCCCGGAAGCGGCATAAATGAACATAATATCACTGAAATCAGGACGAAAACAGGCGTTTCCGAGGTTCATCTTTCAGCGAAGTCGCTGGTTCCGGGGTTGATGGAATTCAGGAATAATTCTGTTACCATGGGTGGAAAAGTGGATGTACCGGAATATGAACTTGTTCTTCCTGATATTAATGCTATTCAGCGGATAAAGCAACTCTTTTAGAGAAAAGAGCAGTTGAATTAATTTCGAAATCAATTTGCCCGATTGATTTTTTACTACTTTCGGAAAATGATTTTTCTTGAAACGACCGTAGTAAATCAGCAAAATTGTAAATTTCATCTGAAGGAATGGCTTCCGGATTCCGGTATTCAAGGTCTGGTCTTTCTGTTGCACGGACTGGCCGATCATGGCGGGAGATTCAGCTATGTGGCTGAATTCTTTACACGAATAGGGTTTGCATTCATAGCACCCGACCTGCGTGGAAATGGCTATTCCGATGGTAAAAGGGGCCATTTTGACTCATTTCAGCAGGTGATGGATGATATCGATTTACTTTTCCAGGAAGCAATTGAAAAATATCCGGGGATTCCAGTTTTTATTTATGGCCAAAGTATGGGCGGTAATCTTGCCCTGAATTACGGTATACGTTGCAATCCTGCTATCACCGGAATGATTTCTTCCAGTCCATGGTTAAGACTTTCAAACCCGCCCCCGGCAATTATCAGCTCAATCGGCACTGTTATAGGGAATATTTTCCCTTCCTTTGCAATCCCGAATGGAATTAATGCGGATGATCTCTGTCGCGACAAAAATATCAGTAATGCATACAGAAACGATCCGCTGGTTCATGGAAAAATATCGCTGAGCACCTTCAAGATTATTACCCGATCGGGCGAATGGGCCATTCAGAATGCCGCGAAGATAAACACTCCGATTCTGCTCATGCACGGCACTGCCGACCGGATCACTTCAATTGATGCAAGCAGGCAATTTGCTGATGGGAATAGTTCCTGCGAGTTCAAAACATGGGAAGGGTTTTATCATGAACTCCATAATGAGCCGGAACGTGATGAAGTAATCCAGTTTATCTTAAATTGGGTTGAAACTAAACTAACAAATCAACTTCCGTGAACGGAACAAAATAGCGCAACTAACAGAATTATGCTTCATGAAACTCAATCAATTCAGGATCAACAAATACCGCGAAATGAATAAAGCGAGGCCCTTGGCTTTCTATGCAATTATTATCGGAACACTCATGTTTTGTATCTGGACTTTCTTTTTGGTGGTGGGGAATGTTCCTGAGTATAATATCCGTCCAACTGAAATTTCATTTCATCTTGTTGTAGAATTTTGTACTGCAATAATGCTCATTATTAGTGGCCTAAGAGTCTTACTATCCGATGGTCACGGAGAGGGGATGCTATTGCTTTCTACAGGAATGCTTTTTTACACCTTGTTAAACAGCTCAGGATATTACGCACAAAAAGCGAGTACAGGTTTAATCTCCTTATTTATACTGATGCTTATTACCGCGATTTATCTTACTGTTATTGCCTTTCATGGCAGCCGGAAATAGAAGTTATCATAGAATGGTTATTGGTTATCGGTTCCGGAGTAAGAGGTAAACTTGAAGTTATAAATCTGAAATCCAATATCTGAAATCCGATATCTGAGATCGGTAACAAGTTTTTTACTTTTCCATATTAATTTTTAACTCTGCTTTTAACCTTCCATTCCAATACTAAAGGACTTTTCCGTTCAATATAACGGTCTCTACTTTATTGTTGCCAAAAGCATAAGGCATGAACTCAATTGATGGTATAGGCTTGGTAATGAATATATTTGCTTTCTTTCCTACAGCAATACTACCGAGATCTTCGCTCAATCCCATGGCAAAAGCAGTATTAATGGTGCAGGCATTGATGGCTTCTTCCGGTGTCATGCGATATTGAATGCAGCCCATTGAAAGTACCAGCTGCATGTTACCCGAAGGCGATGAGCCGGGGTTATAATCACTGGCCAGTGCCAGAGGCAACCCGGCATCGATCATTTTCCGGGCAGGTGAATGAACCATCCCCAGGAAAAATGCAGCTCCCGGTAATATTGTGGGCATAGTTTCACTCCCAAGTAAGGTGTTAATTTCAGCATCACCCGTATATTCAAGGTGATCAACAGATAAAGCCCCGTATTTCACACCGACCTGAATCCCACCTGAATAACCAAGCTCATTGGCGTGAATCTTGGGTTTCAGGCCATATTTCAGGCCAGCCATCAGAATCCGTTCGGTATCATCAACGGTAAAAAAACCTTTATCACAAAAAACATCTATATAGTCGGCTAGGTCTTCAGCAGTTACCATCGGTATCATTTCGTTGATCACAAGGTCAACATATTCAGCCTGCCGACCGCGGTAATCCATTGGAACAGCGTGCGCACCCAGGAATGTGGATTTGATTGAAAGCGGTGACAAATCATTCAGTTGGCGGATAACCCGGAGCATCTTAATTTCATCTTCGGTAGTAAGACCGTACCCACTCTTTATTTCCACTGCTCCGGTACCAAGCCATGTGATTTCTTCAAGACGTTCCAGTGCCTGGGCAATCAGTTCCGTTTCAGTGGCTTCGTGTAAACGCTTTGCTGAATTGAGGATGCCTCCTCCCCTTTTGGCAATATCTTCGTAC
>JANXXZ010000091.1 GCA_025350385.1 Bacteroidales bacterium | reverse complement strand
CAGGAATTTACACCTCCGGTGCCGCGTGGGGGCATCAAACAAGCCAAAGCATTCATTGATGAAGAAATGGTATATCCTGCAGAAGCGATTAAACAATCGCTTGCAGGAACTGTTACATTGACATTCATTGTTGAAGCCAAGGGACAGGTTAAAGAGCTAAAAGTTAAAGAGCCTGTAAATAATCTGTTAGAGCAGGAAGCTTTACGCATATTCAAAATCATACTCTGGGAACCGGCGCAATACAGGGGACAGGCAGTTGAAAGCAAAGCGACCTTTGAAGTACCCTTTTCGATAAAACATTACAAAAGAGTTTGTAAAGAAAGAGGGTATTACAAGTTGGAATTGCCTGACAGACCCATTGATTCTTCAGGGAAAGTATACCTGTACAAGTACACTGACGAAGCGCCTGTCCCGGTTTTCAAGGATAAGAACAAGAATATGCAATCATTTATGGCAGAGAATTTTACGTATCCTGAAGAAGCGCTACGCCGAAATATTACCGGCGTTGTTAAAGTGAACTTTATCGTGGAACCACACGGACGCATTTCGAATGTGGTAATTTTAAATTACCTCGGAGCGGGTTGCGCGGAAGAAGCAATCCGGCTTGTCAAGATATTAAGATGGAAACCAGGCGAACTGGATGGAAAGCTGGTACGTGTAAATATGTCATTACCTATCACTTTTGGATTGTCAGCCGACGGTGGTTACCATGTAACCCCGGCTGCCGGAGGAACATCTTTCCAATAAAAATGTCAATCAAATCACTATAATTCCTGGCTTAAACAGCCTAAATTCGAAAGCCGAAAACATACGCAGTCAAAAGCATTGAAATGATCCCTTATAGAAATATTGAAACGAATCACGCAGATCGGATCAGTAACATAACCAGTTTCATAACAGAGTCAGATCTGTCGCATGCTGTTCTTATTAAAATGAAAATTCAGTCACATTAATCGGAAATTTATTCATTTGGCTATAACCACCAATTAATTCATCATTAAAAAACAATTAAAAACAACAATTATGGGACTAGTAAAAGAATTCAAGGATTTTGCCATGAAAGGCAATGTTGTCGACCTGGCAGTAGCCGTTATTATTGGGGCTGCTTTCGGCAAGATCGTATCATCATTTGTAAATGATATTCTAATGCCACCGCTTGGCGTATTACTCGGAGGTCTTGATTTCAAAGACCTCAAGTACATTATGGTTGAAGCAGTCGATAAAAAAGCTGCAGTTTCAATTAACTATGGCATGTTTATTCAGACTGTTATTGACTTCCTGATTATTGCGATCGCTATTTTCATGATGATCAAGGCTATGACCATGGCTAAGAAAAAAGAAGTTGAAGAGCCAGCAGCTCCTCCTGCCATTCCGGCAAATGAAGTTCTTCTTGCTGAAATCAGGGATTTACTCAAGGAGAAGAAATAATCCAACAGGCTCTTTGATAAAATTGAAGCCGGCCAGGTTAAGCCGGTTTCAGTTTTTTTTGCATCATATACTCAGGCACTGATTAACTTTAAAAAATTAGTGCCAGGCAGGAATAAAAGCCGTGAGTCAGAAGGCAGAAGTCAACTCCCTATCTCACCATCACGCCCTCACGCCCTCAAGTCCTCTCGCACTCTTGCACTCTTGCTATCCCACTCTCCGGCCCTTCACCCCTCGCCTCTATTAAATTCAGAACACCACACATTTTTGAAGTCACCTAAAGACTTAGCTTTATTTAGAAAAAATCTAATATGCCAATAATCGGGCTGTTAAGCGATACACATGGTTATCTTCATCCAAAAATTACTGAATTCTTTGGAAACTGCGATGAAATATGGCACGCCGGTGATATAGGGAATTTTGACTTAGCCAGGAAACTGGCTGAGTTCAAGCCCATGCGGGCTGTATATGGGAATATTGACGGTACTGATGTCAGGTTGTCCTATCCAAGGGTTCAATTATTCAGTTCCGACGAAGTGAAAGTGCTGATGACACACATAGGCGGTTACCCGGGTAGGTACGAACAGGATGTCAGACAACTCATTGATAAAGAGCACCCCGGCTTATTCATTTCAGGTCACTCACATATCCTGAAAGTGATCTATGATCAAAAGAACCAGTTGCTACACATAAACCCCGGAGCTGCCGGGAATTCGGGAATGCACCAGGCAATTACGTTTGTCAGGTTTGTAATTGAAGGAAAAAATATCCGTGATCTCGAGATTTTTGAGGCGGAACGAAATCATAAGCTGAAAGAATTCTGATCAGGAAGCCGTCAAAAACTTACCTGAGCCGATCACTTGAACGAATCAGCTTTTCATCGCGCTTGATTGCACGGTTGGCCAGAACAAGGAACATCAAAGCAATGACTGGCAGGTAAATACCTAAATATTTTGCATATTCAGGTTCTATACCAGTATTTTTCTTAATAAGGGGAATATACAAATACAGAATACCCAGGATGAGCAGGATATTCAACATGATCGCAATATTGGTAAGTTGGATTTGTTTAGGCCTGCTTTTATAAAGTGAGATAGTATACGTGGCCATGACTGCAACTGTGAGAGCTACCACCATTAAAGGAGAGAAGTACCAGGCCGGAAAAGGCACAACACCTGCATGCGTCATGTCCCTTATTCCTGTAATATAAAACCTGTAGCTTCCCAGTTGCTCGGAATAGAAAGCAGCCAGCGGGAAAAACAGTAAAAGTGCCAGTGAAATAACCGAGAGTGATAAATACATAGTTTGAATGCGTTGCAGCATGGATTGAAGTTTTTGATTTGATGCAAATATACTATAAAACGAATTGTTGAAAGATCGCAGGGAACCGATATATGCAAGATACCAGCGAATAAAAAAATTTTAACCATCAAGTTCAACCGGTCATTTATTATTTTGTGCAATTTAGCAGATAGTAAAGCTACATTTTATTAAAAAGAAAATAGGATCTAAAACATTATGAATGAACAGCATACAATAATATGGGACTGGAATGGAACCCTACTCGACGATGTATATATCTGTATCCGGTCCATGAACCGTATGCTGCAAACACGCCACCTCCCTGAACTGAGTCTTGAAACCTACCGCGAGGTTTTTACTTTCCCGGTAACGGATTACTATACAGCCATAGGCTTTGACTTTACGAAAGAGCCCTGGGATGAGGCTGCAATGGAATTTATTACTCTTTACCTTGAATCATTACCCTCATGCGGACTTGCAAAGAAGGCTGTTGAAACACTCGATTTCTTTCGTACAAAAGGCTATCGCCAGGCTATCATATCAGCCATGCAACACGAAGCTCTCCTGAAGTCAGTTGATTCACTGGGAATCACAGGCTACCTCGATTACATCGGCGGAATTGGTGATCATTACGGGGCTGGTAAGACTGAGAACGCCCGGCAGTATTTCAGCCAGAATAATTTGTTTCCCGGTAAGGTTAAATTAATTGGCGATACGTTGCATGATGCTGAAGTAGCTTCAGAATTGGGTTGCCAGTGCATTTTAGTAGCAAGCGGACACCAGTCGGCAGAAAGGTTAAATGCAACCGGGATCACTGTATTGAACAGCCTCGCGGATATTATTCCATATTTTAAGGATTGATGCCCAAAGGTGCAGAAACGTCCGAAGCCAGAATGTGAGACTCAGGCTTAAGTCTCTAAATTCATTCATTACTTCTCCCAACCTATTTATCCTGACAGCTACCATGTTTTGTGATAAGTCAGGAAAATATTGCCTCTTAGTTAATTCGTCTTCAATTCCTTGTCATCCTTCAGTAGTTCTTCCTCACGGGACTTGTCAAAGTAAGTCTGCTTGATTAACAATCCATTGGCATATTCAGAGATACTTTCCTTTTCGCCGGTATCTTTAAAGTTCTCCCATATGCCATCCTTGAGGTCGTTCACGAAGTTGCCGGTTACCATCATTTTTCCGTCCGGGTAATAAAACCGGGCAGAACCCTGAAATTGTCCTTTTTCATAATTTGATTCTGCCTTGGTTTTACCGTCGGAATAAAGTTGTTTCCAGGGGCCTTCTTTCTTTCCGTCCTTAAAGCTGAATTCTTCCAGTACTTTGCCGTCTTCGTAAAAGGTCTTCCAGGTTCCGACAGGGATTCCGTTTGCATAAAATTCTTCAGCAGAGCACTTGCCTGTTTCAGTATAATATTTCCAGGGACCATCTTTCTTTGCAGATACATAATTACCTTCGGCCATCTTCATCCCGTCGGGATGGAAGTTTACAGCTGCGGCTGACTTCCCGTCATAAGAGTATTTCAAAATAGTCCGCACTGCGCCTTCAGGATAAAAGTATTTGAATTCTCCTACCGGGTAGTCATCCTTAAACTGGCCCAGGTAGATCAGCTGACCTTCCGCGTTCTTTTTCGACCATGCCCCTTGTTTTTTGCCGTTGGCATCAGTGAGGTTCGCAGTTTTGGCCGGATCCGGTTGCGAATATGAATAAGTGCAGGCCAATAAACCAGCCAATGTTAGTAAGGAAAAAACTACTGTGAAGAATATGGTTCGCATAATAAAGCTATATTTAGGATAACGAAGCTTGTAGCCTGATAGTTGACTTTCCTGATTTTTATCTACTTTTGATGGACAAAATTACACAACCCTTTCCTTATTGTTGTGTTTATATGCCGGATTTCACAAAATTCACCGGTACTCGACTCAAAAACAGCTTATTCATGGAAATAAACTATTCATCTGCATTATTACAAAATGTTGTCCAGG
>JANXXZ010000090.1 GCA_025350385.1 Bacteroidales bacterium | reverse complement strand
ATTTTCAAGCGTTTTTACTATCTCAGCGGTCAAGCTGTTTGTCGGGAAAACCTTGCCTTCAGTTACTATATGGCTATAAAGCTTCGAAATAAGTTTTGGCGTTTCAGGGTGTAGACCACCAGCCAGTTTATCTGATTTGCGAATTCTTTCCACCAGACGCCCGGGCATAACACGGTTAGGGCTATTGCCAAGCAGAATATCTTTCCCTTCCTCCAAACCGAATTTATTAAAATGGGCCCTGATAAGAGTATCCATAGTTGTGGGAGCAAGGGTCGATTCAAATATAACCAGTGGAATTTTTGATGAGGGTTTGTTTTTTAATGCTTCTCCAAGTTTTTCGAGTGCTCCGAAAAGAGGGCCATAGTCGGGTTCAAAACCTTTTTTATCTGTTTGTACTGATACAAGAATTACATCCGCATCAGAAAGAACCGAGAAATCAGAACTAGCCGAAAGTAACCCTGCTTTAACTGCTTCATTTGTAATAGCATCCAGATCGGGTTCTATTCCTCCGATGACTGATTTTCCTTTATTTATTGAATCAACTTTCCAGCCTGAATTTTTCGAATCACGCTGGATTACGATCACTTTTGCCGGGGTATCAGAACCTATTTTTATCCTTGCATATGCAAGCATTGCTGCCATTGGCATTCCGACAATTCCGGGCCCAATTACTCCTATTTTTCCTATTTTCCATGTTTCGCTATTGATGGGTGCTGATTGTTGTTTCATAAAATTCTTCTTTGCTTTTAGATTTTTCTTTTACCTGCCAGTATTTAGATATTAAAAGCTAATGTTTTCAATTGGGGTTAAGCGTATTTTTATACCGGCCCAACCTTGCATTAATCAATTTTGATGAATTTAGCATACTAATCTTTTTCCGGAAAGGAATAATCAGTTATCGATAAACTGAGCATACCAGAGTTCCAGGCATAAAAACCCCCATAATCCCCTGGAGAAAGGCTGTTCTGACTTAATGAGCTGCTCAATATACCGGGTATTAATTATATTCCTGTCTTTTGCGTTTCTCGAAAGTAATACATCCAAAATAAAGTCTTTCGCTTTATTCTTTGACCAGATATGCAAAGGGACCGGGAATCCCATTTTATCCTTGCGGTTCATGATCTTATCAGGAAGCACATCTTTAATTGTTTTTTTCAATAAATACTTCATTTCGCCTCCTTTAAATTTCATCCCTGCAGGCATTCTGGAAATAAGATCGACGATTCTCCTGTCGAGGAGTGGAACCCTTGATTCAATAGATACTGCCATACTCATCCTGTCTTCAACTTGCAACAAACCAGGAAGACTTCCAAACATATCGAAGTGCGTCATTTTATTAAAATAACTTTTGGTATCGCTATGATTGAAATAGCTGGAAAATTTGGAAAAAATTGCATCATCATTTCTCTCATGAAGGAACTCCGGATGCAAAAAACTGCTGGTTGACCCCATCCTGTTCAACAGGCTGTAATACCTCCTGTCCATCGGTTCAAATGCTCCATCATTCCAGAATTTCTTCATCATAGGAATATATTGCTTCAATGATGGAAGGTTCGGTAGAATGGATTTTAAGGAAACAATGTGTTCTCCTTCTTCATTGCTTTCATAAATTGCGCCTTTAACTGCCTGCTCCAGATAAGCCACCAGGTACCTTGCGTATCCGCCAAATATTTCGTCTCCTCCCTGTCCTCCGAGTATGACTTTTACATGCTGAGATGCAAATTTAGAGACAATGTATTGAGGAAAAAGCCCTGGACCTGCTACCGGTTCATCCAAATGGTAAATAAGCTTTGGCATTACATCTATAAATTCTTGCTCGGTTGGAAATATTTCGAATAGTTCCGAATGAGCTGCTTTTGCTGCAACGCGTGCATATTCAAGTTCATTGAATTCAGGGCCTTCATTGAATGCTCCGCTAAATGACTTGATGGGACCGTTCAGGAATTTTGAAGCCATGATAGTTACAAGCGAAGAATCAAGCCCTCCGCTTAAATAGGTTCCCAGCGGTACATCACTACGTAATTGTTGGGAAACGGTTTCATCAAGGATTTTCCGGAGTTCGTCGATAAAGTATTCTTCAGTGTGATATTGATCAAGTTTAAAATTTGGTTCCCAGTATTTTACTGTATCGGTATCCCACGACCTTAGGTCAATAATCATAAAATGCCCCGGAAGTATCTTGAATATATTCCTGAACATGGTGCCATCACCCATAATAAACTGGAAAGTGAGGTATTCGTAGAGAATATCAACATCAGATTCAGCCGATATTTCCGGGTGGGCTAATAAGGCTTTTATTTCACTTCCGAACAATATTTTTTGATCATCATGATACCAGTATAAAGGCTTAATTCCGAAATGATCCCTGGCGATTAACAGTTTTTGTTCAATCTGGTCATAAATGATAAAGGCGAACATTCCATTCAAAACATTCAAAAAATCAACCCCATATTCTTTATAGAGGTGAAGAATTACTTCGGTATCGGATGTGGTTTGAAATTGGTGCCCTTTGCTAATCAGTTCATTTCTTAACTCAATGTAATTATATACTTCACCATTGTAAACGATGGTGCAATTCTCAAATGACATCGGCTGATTTCCCGTTTTAAGGTCGATGATCGAAAGTCTCTTATGAACAAAGCCTACAGGCCCTTCAAGAAACACGCCGTCAGCATCAGGCCCCCTGTGATGAATGGATGATGCCATTTTACCAAGGATACTGGGTTCAGCAGAATTACCATTCTTATTGATTATGCCTACAAAACCACACATAAGGCAAATAGTTAAATTATAAATTATTTAAAAAATTGGCTGACAAATTCTTTCACAACTAATAAAATTGAAAAGATTAGCTTAAAATTTCCCTTTGAATTTTAAAGCAGGAATATTGTGGAAACTAAAGGGCGAAAGACTAGCGTTAGAATTCTCATCGACTTAACCAGCCTTGATGCCTCAATGTTTATGTGGGAATTATAGCTGCATTATGCTGTCTATCAATTTATTATTAGAATTGAAAATATTGATATTTCATCTCTCAAATAAATTTTTAATTATTGCTACAGATAATGTTCAATCAATTCTTTAGTTTCCTTTATATGCGACTTTGAAGAAGCACCG